>JAEUIG010000822.1 GCA_016795125.1 Planctomycetaceae bacterium
TGACTGCCCTGGTCGTTGTTGCCGCCGCCAGTTTCGCCGTGGCTTATGAATCTCATGAATGGCTCAGCGGCATCAATTGGCTGGAGCCGCGGAAGGTGACCCCGGGAGTCGATAACGGGCCGCCGTCCGATGCGCTCGTCCTCTTCGGCGGTGCGGACCTGTCGCAATGGGAAGGGGGCGACAAGTGGCTGATCCAGGACGGCGTCGCCGTGGCCCACGAGACGGGCATTCAGACGAAGCAGGGCTTCGGCGACTGCCAGCTGCATCTCGAGTTCGCCGCCCCGGAGGTCGTCGAAGGGGACGGACAGGGACGCGGCAACAGCGGCATCTACTTCCAGAGCCGCTACGAAGTGCAGGTGCTCGATTCGTGGGAGAACCCGACGTACTTCGACGGGCAGTGCGGCGCGATCTACAAGCAGCATCCGCCGCTGGTGAACGCCTCGAAGCAACCGGGCGAATGGCAGACGTACGACATTGTGTTCATCGCGCCGCGGTTCAACCCGGACGGCAGCCTGCTGTCGCGCGGCACCGTGACCGTGCTGCACAACGGCATCGTGGTCCAGAACCACTGGGAGATTACCGGGGCCACGATGTACACCGAGCCGCCGATCTACCACGCTCACGGCCTGCGCGAGCCAATCCAGATCCAGTTTCACGGCAACCCGGTGAAGTTCCGGAACATCTGGATTCGTGATTTGCTGCCGGAAATCGGGGCGTAAACAAGGAAGTCTCGACGCAAAGGCGCGGAGACACAAAGACGCGCAGAGGAACAACTGGCCGTCCAGAGCCGACTCACTGCTCGCTGACGGTCGCGCTGTCTCAGGTAACTTTGCTGCCCGCTTCGTATTCGAGGATGCCGCGGACGAGGGCGCGCAGCCTGGGTTCGGCGCTGTTGGCGACGGCGATGATCTTGGCCACGTCGGCCGGTTCCAGCGCATCGGGCAGGCACAGGTCGGTGACGACCGACAGGCCGAGCGTGCGCAGGCCGGCGTGGACGGCGACGATCACTTCCGGCACGGTCGACATGCCGACGGCGTCCGCGCCGATGGCCCGCAGGAACCGGTACTCGGCGCGGGTTTCCAGGTTCGGGCCGGGGACCGCCACGAAGACGCCGCGGTGAGCCGCGAAGTTCGCGCGGCGGGCGATTTCCAGCGCTGCGTCGATCAGCGTCGCATCGTAGGGCGCGCTCATGTCGGGGAACCGCGGACCGAGCCGGTCGTCGTTGATCCCGATGAGCGGATTGTCTCCCATCAGGTTGATGTGATCGTCGATGACCATGATGTCGCCGAGCCGGTAGTTCGGGTTCATCCCTCCGACGGCATTGGAGACGATCAACAGTTCCGCACCCAGCGCCTGGAAGACGCGCACCGGCAGGGTGAGTTGTTTGAGGGCATACCCCTCGTACATGTGGAAGCGGCCCTCCATCGCAATAATCGGCAAGCCTGCCAGTTCGCCACAGACGAGGCGGCCGCGATGCCCTTCGACCGTCGACTTCAGAAAATGCGGGATCGATTCGTAGTCCAGCGTCGCTTCGACTTTGATCTCTTCGACCAGCCCGCCGAGGCCGGTGCCGAGGATGATGCCGGCATGGGGCGTGCGGTTCCACTTGGAGCGGATGGCCGCACAGGCGGACTGGGACTGATCGTAGAGTTCAAGCACGCGGAGGTCCTTGCAAGGGTCTAGAGTCCAGGGTCCAGGGCCAAGGGTTAAAGCGGATTCACTGTCCCTCCTCGGCTCTCAGCCCTTGCCTCTTGGCTCTAGACCCTACACCCTAAGCTCTCAACCCTCCACTCTAGACCCTGGACCCTGGACCCTCGATCCCCTCCGCATGTCCCGCATTTCGATTCCCCGTCCCGGACTGTCGGCCCTGATTGCCGTCTTGGCCGCAGCGGCGGTGCTCGGGACGATCGATGCGGCCGGCTCGTATCCGGAGCTGGGCGAAGGTCCGGGGATCACGCTGGATGAGGTCTTCAACGTCGAGATGGGGGTGTACCAGTGGCACCTGCTGCAGGAGCATGGCTGGCGGCTCTGGTCGCCGCCAGTGCGCGATGACGTCTTCGCCGACGGTCCGGGCAAGCCGTACAACCCCGATCATCCGCCCTTGGGTCGGCTGTGGCTGGGGATGTGGCACGACGTGGCACGCTGGTTGTGGCCGCCGTTGGAGACCGGCGCGCAGACCGTCACCGCCTGCGCGCGGGTCGGTTCGGCGATGGCGTTCGGCGTCACAGTGTGGCTGGTGGGAGTGTTTGCCGGAAAGTGGTTCGGCAAGACGGCCGGCTGGAGTGCCGCTCTGTGCTACGCATTGATGCCGCGCGTGTTCGGCCATGCGCATCTGGCGGCGCTGGAAACATGCATGAACCTGGCGTTCCTCGGGCCGATCCTGTTCGTCGGCCAGAAATGGGGGGCAAGGAATGCTGCTGACGGACGTCCATTGCGGCCGCGTCGCGAATGGCTGTGCGCGGCGATCGCCGGCGTGCTGATCGGACTGGCGTTTCTCACGAAGATCCAGGCGGTGCTGCTGCCGATTCCGATCGCCGTATGGACGCTGGTCCTATGGCGGGGGCGCGGACTGGCTTGGCTGTCGGTCGCGGGACTGGTGACTGCGGCGGTGTTCATTGCGGGATGGCCGTGGCTGCAGATCGATCCGGTGGAGCACGTCAGCGAGTACCTCGGGCGCGGCGTGGAGCGACAGACGCTGAACTGCTGGTACTTCGGCCACAAGTACGCCGATGTGGACGTGCCGTGGCACTATCCATTCGTGTTGCTCGCCATCACGCTTCCCATCGGCACGCTGGTTCTCGGGATCGTCGGGGTGCTTGCCGGCGCATCGAGACGCCGTCGGCAGGGAAACAGCGTGGACCCCTCGCCCCGGCGCTCTCCCCCGATTGTGGACTCCCCGCAATCGGCAGCGATTTTCGGGGGAGAGGGAGAGAGAGAGCGTGATGCCTGCACCTGGCTGTTGCTCGGCACAATCGTCTTCGTGCTCACGTTCTTCGCCATGCCCGGCATCACCGTGTACGACGGGACGCGGTTGTTCCTGGTGATGATGCCGCTGTGGGCCATGTTGTGCGGCAGCGGCGCACAATGGCTGGCAGATAAGCTGTCGTTGCGGTTTTCGCCGCGGATCGCAGTCGTATCGCTGCTGATGCTTCTGGCGCTGCAGTCCGTCGGCATCGTGCGGATGCATCCCTGCGAACTGAGTTATTACAACCTGGCTGTCGGAGGAATGGCGGGCGCGGAGCGGCTCGGCATGGAGCGCAGCTACTGGCAGGACAGCATCACCCGTTCGTTCCTGCGCGAGGTCGTACGGCAGGTGCCGGAAGGCGCAACCCTTTATCTCGCGCCGCGATTGCATCCGATCCAGGAGATCGACCTGCTGTTGCAGTCGCCGGTCCTGGTGGCTCACGGCGTGCAGACGCGTGCGTACGACGACCCGCTGCGCGACCGGATGCGGTACGTGCTCGTGTTCCGCCGCCGGGCGGATCAATGGGCGAGCCTGGAGCCGGCCCCGGTGGGCGGCAAGTTGCTCGCCGAAGTGACGCGATCGGGCGTGCAACTGGCGGCGCTGTACGAGCTGTCGCCGCCTTGAGGACTGACTCGAGTGCAGCGTTACAGCGAAGAATTCGAGTCGGGTGCCACTGGCTTCGCCAGTGCATTTCACCCCGGACTGTGAACGTGGATCGCACTGGCGGATCCAGTGGCACCCATTTCGGAATTGCGGTGCCGACAGGCAACAGCGCAACAAAAAACCCACCCGCATCCTGCGGGTGGGCTTGATTCAGGAACGCAGACTAAGCGGCGTTCGGAGCCGGGGGCGTCTCTGCCGGCGGCTTCGGAGCTTCTTCGACGGCCGGCGGCGGAGCGTCGCCCGCCGGGGCGCTGTGAGCCGGGGCTGCCGACTGGCCGCAGGCGCCGCACGGAGCCGCACCGCCGCAAGCGCCGCACGGGGAGGCGCCGCAGGGGCTGCTGCACGGGGTCGCCGCGCACGGGCTGCTGCACGGAGCGCAGTGGCTGGCGCACTGGACCGGGGCCGGCTGGCAGCAGGTCGCGGAAGGAGCGCACTGGCTGAACGAGGCCGTCTGGCACGGAGCGCAGCTTGCCTGCTGTCCGCAGCCGGAGTGGCAATGGCTGACTTGACGGGTGTGACACCGCGAACGGCGTGCACAGCATTCGTCGTCGTCATCGTCGGCGCGCGCCGTCTGGGGAGCCAGAAGGGCGAGCATGGCCGCCAGCATGGAAGCCGTCATCAGTCGATGCAACATGGTCTCACTCCTTGGTTGAAACGTCTCGGATGCGTAGAAGACGATGCCGGACAGCCGCTCCGAGTCGAAGTGCGTCTGTCCAGTTGCCGCAGGTGGAATCCCCCTGAAGTGGAGCTCTGCGCAAACCTTGTCGATGGGGGAGAGTCTGCGGGTTAAAATAGCCGTCAGCGACGGGAAGTCAATCATCTGCCACCACGTCCATCAGAAACCACTGATGCAACAACCGCCCCAACTGACTGAGGATTCTGCAGCAATCACCCGCATTTGGCGGATCGGGGCCGGGCTGCTGCCGACCGGCACCCGCCCACTGCTGATGGGGATTGTGAATGTCACTCCCGACAGCTTCTCGGACGGCGGTCACTGGCTCGATCACGACCGCGCCGTCGCCCAGGCCCTGCAGCTCGCCGACGACGGAGCGGACATCCTCGACATCGGCGGCGAATCTACCCGGCCCGGCGCGGACCCGGCGCCGCTGGACGAAGAGCTCCGCCGCGTGATTCCCGTCGTCGCGGCCATCCGCGAACGCTGTGAACTGCCGATCTCGATCGACACGTACAAGGCGGACGTGGCACGCCAGGCCCTCGCCGCCGGCGCGACGATCATCAACGACATATCGGGGCTGCAGTTTGATCCCCGGATGATCGATGTCTGCGCCGGGAGCGACTGCGGCGTCATCTGCATGCACATCCAGGGAACGCCGCAGACGATGCAGATCGACCCGCGCTATGACAACGTCGTGACCGACGTAATCCAGTTCTTCCGCGACCGGCTGGGTGTGCTGGCGGCCGCTGGAATCGCTGCGGAGCGGATCGGTGACGATCCGGGAATCGGCTTCGGGAAGACGGCCCAGCACAATATCGATCTGCTGGCGCACGTGGCGGAGCTGCGCGGCCTCGGTCGGCCGGTGCTGATCGGCCATTCCCGCAAGGGATTCCTGAAAAAGCTGTTGAACCGGCCGGTCGATGAGCGGTTATCCGGGACGATCGGCGTGGCAATCGCGGCCGCGATGCAGCGGGTGGACATCCTCCGCGTGCACGACATCGCCGCCGTGCGGGATGCGCTGACCGCCTGGCAGGCCGTCGCTGATCGGATTGAGCGCTAACGCGCAAAGTCTCATACTTTGTTCGCCGACCTCCGACTTCTGACATCCGACCGCTCTCCCTGTGTACCGCAACCTCCGCGAAAACATCGCCGACCTCGAGCGGACCGGGCAACTGGTCCGCATTCCAACGGAGGTCGACGCGCATCTCGAAGCGGCCGAGATTCATCGCCGGGTCTACGACGCGGGCGGGCCGGCGATTTTCTATGAGCGGGTAAAAGGTTGCCGGTTTCCGATGGTGAGCAACCTGTTCGGGACCATCGAGCGGGCGCGGTTCTTGTTTCGGCACACG
>JAEUIG010000149.1 GCA_016795125.1 Planctomycetaceae bacterium
GGGAACTCAACGCGGTGCGGCAGGACGTCAATGTCCATGGCGATCAGATTTACCGCTACCTGGCGGAGATTCCCGAAGTGGGCCAGGCCGTCGGCGCCAAGTTTCTGCAGCCGGTCGCCAAATCGATCATCTTCGAAGCCGTCTCGTACCGGGCCAACGGCGTGGACCTCCTCAAGAACTGCGACCTGCGGATTCCGGCGCGGACTTCGACCGCCATCATCTCGCTCGATCCCAATGTGCGGCGCGCCGCCGCCTACCTGCTGCCGCGATTCGTCGAACCGCAGGCAGGACGCGTGCTCTTCGACAGCGAGGACACCGCCTGGGCCACGCTCGAATCGCTCCGCGCGGAGACCGTGTACGTCGGCGGCGCAGATCCGTTCTTCACAGGAACGGTCGCCGAAAACCTGACCTGCGGCGACTCACGGTTCTCGGTGCAGGAAGCCACCGAAGCGGCCAAACTGGCCCACGCCCACAGTTTCATCCAGCATCTGCCGCAGGGCTACGAAACCGTCATCGGCGAGCATGGCGAGCGACTGGATGCCGGGCAGGCGTTCCGGCTCGGGCTGGCGCGGGCCATCCTGCGCAAGCCAGCGGTGATGATTATCGAAGAACCCGCGGAGGCGCTCGACGACGACACCAAGGCCCTGCTCGACGACGCCTACAATCGCATCGCCCGCGACCGCACCGTGATCTTCCTGCCCGCCCGGCTCTCCACCGTCCGCCGCTGCGACCAGATCGCCCTCATCCACGACGGAAAAGTGGCGGCCATCGGCGCTCACGACATGCTCGTCAAGCAGTCGGAAATCTACCGCCACTGGGAATACGTGAACTTCAAAGCGCCGCAGTCCATCGAACGCGCCGCCGCGAAAGCGTAATCGAGCCGCTCCTCGGGCCGTCTCGTCGGGAGGGCGAGGCTCCTGCCGAGCCGCTGAGTCGGCCGACACCCGATTCCCTGAGCGGCCGCGACGCTGCGAAAGACCGCGCGATTGCGCTGCCTGACGGTCGCGGCTAGTCCATGAGGACTCGCAGCTCGGCGCGCAACTGCTCCCACACCGCGTAACACGCCTGTGCCAGCGGCGCGAGCTGTGCATCGTCGCCGGCGGCCGCGTCGATCATGCTGCGGTAGTACCACAGCAGCCGCTCGGGGGGCGCCCGGAATGCGCCGAGCGACAGCGTCCCGGCCGCCAGGTCGAGCCTCATGGACAGCATGTTGTGCAGTTTGTCGGCGAGTGCGATCGCCCGTGCGCTGAGCGACGCGGACGCGATGTGACGCAGGTGCTCGGCCTTGCGATCCTCCCACGGCCGCAGCTTTCCGTCGGCGTCGTTCTTCGTCTCCGACAGCGCAGCCACCGCTTCGATCACCGTGGGAGGAAACTGCACAGCCAGTTGCGCGAGCGTGACATCGGTGTCTTCGACGACATCATGCAGCGCGGCGGCCGCCAGAAGCTCCTCATCGTCGAAGCCAAACTGCGCAAGGATCAGCGCCACCGCCGCACAGTGCGCAAAATACGGCACATCCGAGCACTTGCGGACCTGTTGCCGATGGGCCACCGCCGCCAGGCGCAGCGCCCGTTCCAGCAGCATCCCATCCGAGGCGGCGGACACGAAAGTTATCTCTTGAGAAGGACCAACCGGCGGCGGCGGTTCAATTGGCGGCGGCCTGCAGCTTCCGCAATTCGCGTGGCAACGGGAACGTGACGTGTTCTTCACGCGTCGTGATTTCGTCCATCGTGGCGCCGAACGTCTGCTGCAGGTAGTCGATCACTTCCTGGACGACGACTTCGGGCGCGCTCGCGCCGGCGGTGACCATGACAGAATCCACGCCCTCAAACCATGCGGGCTGCAGTTCGTGGCGGCCGTCGATCAGGTAGGCCGGCTTGCCGGCCGACTGTCCAATCTCCATCAGCCGCCGGCTGTTCGAACTGTTCTGGCTCCCGAGCACCAGCAGCAGATCCGCACGGTCGATCAGCTCGCGCACTGCATGCTGCCGGTTCGTCGTCGCGTAACAGATGTCCTCCTTGGGAGGATGCTCGACGTGCGGGAACCGCTGCTCCAGCCGGCGGATCACGGCCGAGGCCTCCTCGACGCTGAGTGTCGTCTGCGTCAGGTACGCCAGCTTCGCCCCGGCCGGAAACTCCAGACGGTCGACGTCCTCCGGCGACTCGACGAGCGTGATGCTCTGGGGCGCCTCGCCCATCGTGCCGATCACCTCATCGTGCCCGTCATGACCGATGAGGATGATGTGGTATCCGTCGCGCGCGTACTTGATCGCTTCCAGGTGGACCTTGGTGACGAGCGGACAGGTGGCGTCGATCGTCCGCAGGTCGCGGCTGCGGGCATGCGCCCGGATCGCCGGCGAAACACCGTGGGCGCTATAGAGCAGCATCGAGCCGCGCGGCACTTCGTCCAGGTTCTCGACGAACGTCACCCCCTGGGCCGTGAAGCGATCGACGACGTACTTGTTGTGCACGATCTCGTGATACACGTAGATGCCCGTGCCGAACGCCTTGATGCATTCGTCCAGGCAGTCGATCGCCATATTCACGCCCGCACAGAATCCGCGCGGGTTCGCCAGAATGATTCGCATCACAGTTCCGTTTCAGTTTGCCCGGTCGCAGGTCGCACGCGACGCTGCATTATTGTAGCGCGCGGCCGATCGCTCCGCATCACTGCATTTCCGGCTGCATTCCAAACACCTTCACCAGAAACGCCCACTGGTCGGACAGTTCCTCGATCACTTTTTCCGTCGGCTTGCCGCTGCCGTGGCCGGCGCGGGTTTCGATGCGGATCAGGATCGGGTTGTCGCAGCTTTGGGCCGCCTGCAGCTGTGCGGCGAACTTGAAGCTGTGGCCCGGAACGACCCGGTCGTCGGTATCGGCAGTCGTCACCATCGTCGGCGGATAGCAGACGCCCTCCTTGATGTTGTGATACGGCGAGTACGCCCGCAGGTACTTGAATCCTTCGGGATCGTCGGACGAGCCGTAGTCGTCGGTCCAGTACCGCCCGGCCGTGAACTTGTGAAACCGCAGCATGTCCATCACGCCCACCGCCGGCAGGCACGCTCCGAACAACTCCGGCCGCTGAGTCATGCAGGCCCCGACCAGCAGTCCGCCGTTACTGCCTCCCTGGATCGCCAGTTTCCTGGAACTGGTGTACTTGTGGTCGACCAGCCATTCGGCGACGGCGATGAAGTCGTCGAACACGTTCTGCTTGCGTTCCTTGGTGCCGGCCCGGTGCCATTCCTCGCCGTACTCGCCGCCGCCGCGCAGATTGGCGACCGCCAGCACGCCCCCCATTTCCATCCACAGCACCCGGCTGGTCGAGAAGGCGGGAGTCAGTGGAATGTTGAATCCGCCATAGCCGTACAGCAGCGTGGGATTCGAGCCGTCGAGCTTCAGTCCTTTCTTGTGCGCCAGGAACACCGGCACGCGCGTCCCGTCCCGGCTGTTGCAGAACTCCTGATGGACTTCGAACTGGTCCGGATCGAAATCGACTTGTGCGCGCCGCAACAGCGTGCTTTCGCCGGTAATCAGATCGTACCGGTACGTGCTCGGAGGCGTCGTGAAGCTGGTGAACGAATAGAACGTCTCGCCGTCGGTCTGCTTTCCGGTGAATCCGTCGGCGTCGCCGATTCCCGGCAGTTCGATGGAACGCACCGGCTTCCCGTCGAGCGTGTAGCACTGCACCCGCGTGGACGCATCGTGCAGCGTCTGCACGAGGAACTGGTCCCCGACCAGACTGACACTGACCATCGCGTCGTCCTGCATCGGGATCACTTCGCGAACCGGCGGCGCCGGCTTTCCCGCGGCAGCCGCCTCGCGCAAGTCGACCGCCACGACCCGCTTGTTGGGGGCGTCGATGTCGGTCTTGAAGTACAGCAGCGGCCCGTTGCTGCCGATCAGCGAAAACTCGTGGTCGAACGTGTCCACCAGCGGGTACGGCATGCCATACGGCTCGGACAGGTCCTTCACGTAAATGCGGAACTTGTCATCCGTGCCGAGGTGAATCGTGATGACCAGGTACCGCCCGTCCTCGGTGACGCTGCAGCCGTAACCCCACTCCGGCTGATCGGGTCGTGCGAAGACCAGTACGTCCTCGGACTGCGGCCGGCCGACGCGGTGATAGTAGACCTTGGCGTTGAGGTTCAGGCTCTGAAAGTCCGCGCCTTCCTCGGGCTGAGGAAACCGCGCGTAGAAGAACCCTTCCCCGTCCATCGTCCAGGCCGGCGAATTGAACTTGATCCACTTGAGTTCGTCGTCCAGCAGCTTTCCGGTGGTGATCTCCATCACGCGAAAGGTGTGCCAGTCCGTGCCTCCGTCCTGGACACCGTAGGCCAGAAAGCGTCCATCGTCGCTGAAAGTCACATCGGCCAGGGCGATCGTCCCGTCGGCCGACCACTTGTTGGGGTCGATGAGCACGCGCGGTTCGTCCGCCAGCGAATCCTGCACGTAGAGCACGGCCTGGTTCTGCAGCCCGTCGTTCTTGAAGAAGTAGTATCGCCCGCCCGCCTTGGACGGCGCGCTGAACCGTTCGAAATCGTAGAGCTTCGTCAGCCGCGTCTTGATGGCCTCACGCTGCGGAATGCCTTCCAGGAAGCGAGTGGTGTGTTCGTTTTCCCGGGTGACCCAGTCGGCGACGTCGGTCGACGTGCGGACGTCGTCCTCCAGCCACCGGTAGGGATCGGCGACCTTTTCGCCGTGGTAATCATCGACGTGATCGACAGTGCGAGTCATTGGAGGCGCGTCTGGGTTCTCGGCGGCGACGACGCGAATGGCGGCGGCGGCCAGCACGCAGGCAACAGCAAGGATGCGGACCATACGGATTCCCGATCGAAACGGTCCGGCCGGCAGCGCCGGTGCGGAGAAACAGCCGGCACCCGCCGGCGACAACCGCCTAAGAATGGCGAATCCCGCGCGGTCGAACAAGCAGCACCGTCATTGAAGCTGCAACACCTGCTCCCCTCTCCCCCCGGGAGAGGGGCCGGGGGTGAGGGCGATCGGCCAGACAGCAATCTCGGCACACTGTCGATGCCCGGCCCGCAGTGCGACACACTGCCTCCCCTGCGCAGCGAACGACCCGGACAGCATCCGCCGCCCGGGTCGCGTTCGTTCCATTCAATGCAGCGGCTTACTTCTTCGCCGCCGTCGCGCTGCTGCGAAGCGCGCTCACGTAATCGAGCGCGATGTTCAGCACTTCGTCGTTGTAGAAGTTCTCCGGGAACACCGGTGCATCTTTCTTGGCGCCGGTTTCGCTTTCCTCTTCGCCCATCAGCGCCTCGGACTCGGCATCCGCGGTTTCCTTGTCGCGTTCCGAACGGGCGACCGCCTCGTTCAGCGACACGGTCTTCCGGTTCTTCCGTTCCAGGTAGCGGGCGATCACCGTCTGCAGTTCGCCAAACTCCTTGTCATGTGACACTCGCTCCTCGCTGTTGCGCTGCAGCAGCGCGACGAGTTCCGGCGTCACGAACATGTTGGGCGAATACCGCGCGGCCGGAATCTGGTCGAACGGCAGGGCATTGTCGAGGAACGATTCTCCCAGGTCCGCATGGTCAATCAGCGACGGCAGCACCACGTCCGACCGGACGCCCCGGTTCTGCGTGCTGTCGCCGTTCACGCGGTAGAACTGCTGGATCGTCAGCTTCAGCTTGCCCAGTTGCTGCTGCCGCTGCAGCAGGCGGTTGAACACGGGGCTGTTGGTCACGTCCATCAGGTTCTGGACGGTCCCCTTCCCGTGCGTCGTCGTATCGCCGATGACGAGTCCGCGGTGATAGTCCTTGATAACGCCCGCGAAAATCTCGGAGGCCGAGGCGGCCAGGCGGTTGCACAGCACGATCACCGGCTTGCCGGTGGCAACACCCGGACGTTCATCGCGCAGCGCCTCGATATTGCCTTGCTCGTCTTTGACCTGCACCACCGGGCCCTGGTCGATGAACAGGCCCGACATCTCGATGGCTTCAGCGAGCGCGCCGCCGCCATTCGATCGCATGTCCACGACGATCACGTCCACGCCCTGCTGCTCGAACTGCCGCAGCACCTGGGCCACGTCGGCGGCCGCACTCTTGAAATCGCCGCCGCCCTGGGCCCCTTCGAAGTCGCGGTAGAACGACGGTACGTGAATCAAACCGACCCGACCGGGACGGCCGACCCGGTCCTGCGTTTCAATGATCTCGCCCTTCACGGCCTGCGCCGTGAGTTCGATCTTCGCCCGCGTCAGCTCGTAAACCTGCGTCTCGCCGCCGTCCGCTGGCTTGACCTGCAAACGCACGATCGAGCCGCTCTTGCCGCGAATCATCCGCACCACGTCGTTCAACTTCATCTCGAAGATGTCGACGATTTCCCCAGTCGCCTGTCCAACGCCGAGGATCTTGTCATTGGGCTTGAGACGCCCGTCCTTGTCGGCGGCGCCGCCGGCCACCACCGAATGCACGATCGTGTAACCGTCGTCCGGCCGCAGCTCGGCGCCGATTCCGTCCAGACTCAGTTTGAACGAGATCTCGAAGTTCTCCCACGTCGCCGGCGACATGTAGCTGGAGTGCGGATCGAAACACTGCGCTACTTCCGTCAGGTACGTTTCCAGCGTGTCCATGCTCTGCTGCTGGTCGATCCGCAGCAGCTTGATGTTGCGGTAGCGCTTATGCAGTTCGGTCCGCGCTTCTTCGACCGGTTTGTCGTCCAGCCGGTATTCCAGCAGTTCACGCTTGATCCACTGTCGCCAGCGCTCGTTGAGCTCGTCGGTCGTCGTCGCCCAGGTACGATCGTCCGGATCGGCGATCATCTCGTCCTGCGTGGTGAAATCGTGCTCGGCGTCAATCAGCTTATGCGCGACTTCGCACTGCGCAATCACCCGCTGCTTGTAGACATCGAACACCTGGAAGGCGAAGTCGATGTTCCCGGTGGCGAGCGAGTCGTCCAGTGCCGTCCGGCTGCGATGGAACTGGTCCACGTCCGACTGCAGGAAATACAGCTTCTGTGGATCGAGTTCCTTGACGTACCCATCCACCAGGGCCGCAGAAATCTGATCGTCGATCGGCCGCTGGCTGAGATGAAACGCCGGAATCATCTGGGCCACGAGCCGCGCCGTCTGCTGTTCGCCCTGGTCAGCAGAGTTTATCTGGCGGGCGCACAGCGTGGCGACGACGATGGCCGCCGTGCCCAGAACAACTGCACGGCCGGCGCGGGAGGGGTACTTCATGATGCGTCCCAATGGGGATTTCGACGGATCCGGACGGACGAAAGCGTCTCCCCGCAGGCCGATGCGGAATCCCCGCCGAATCCATCGGCGACCATCTCCGCCCTGATCGGTGCGCTGGGACGCACAACCCTCCTATCCTAGTTCGCCTGCGCAGGCCGGACAAGATGCGTTAAGGCGGTTGTCGGTGATCGCGTACGCGTTTCGACAGTTCGTGAACTGTCCAAAAGCAGAACGCAGATGCCGCAGATGTCAGAGATTCCCGCAGACTCCAGGTACGGCAGTCGTACGTCCGCTATCGCTGACGAAGTGATGCACCGCCGTAATTCCCTTAACCGGAAGCGCGAACTCCGAATCGAGGCCGGAACTCGTGCTTTGATTCAGGTCCCCACGTCCTTTTGATCTGCGCAGATCTCGTCAATCTGCGTCATCTGCGTTCCTGTCCGGGTGTTGTCAGGGTATCCGTGCGGAACAAGTTGCCGACCGACGACGACCGATCACCGAGAACCGACAACCCGCCTTGACACCTTCCCCGTTGCGGACATAGTTTCCCCGCCGCGATAATCCCGGCACGACGCCTGGCTGTCGCTCCTCCCCTCCTCTGCCGCACATCGGCACGTCCGCAGCGAACGGAGTCGCTCCATGTCGTCCGAGGCTATTCTCTCGATTCATTCCGCGCCCCGCCCGGCGCCGGTTCCGCTGATCGACCTCGTCGAACAGCACGCATCCATCCGCGAGGAAGTCCACGCGGCCGTCGACGCGGTTCTCGACTCACAACGGTTCATCCTCGGCGACGAAGTGGTCGGTCTCGAGCAGGAGGTCGCGGGTTACTGCGACGCCCGGCACGCGATCGGCTGCGCGTCCGGCACCGACGCCCTGGTCCTCGCGCTGATGGCCCTCGATGTCGGCCCGGGCGACGAAGTCATCACCACTCCGTTTACGTTCTTCGCGACCGCCAGCGCCATCCACCGTGTCGGCGCCCGCCCGGTGTTCGCCGACATCGACCCCGTCTCGTTCAACCTCGATCCCGAAGCCGTCGCCGCAGCGATCACCCCGCGCACCAAGGCCATCATGCCGGTCCACCTGTTCGGCCGCTGCGCCGAGATGGAGCCGCTGTGGCGCCTCGCCGTGCGTCACGGGCTGGCGATCGTCGAAGACGCCGCCCAGGCCATCGGCTCCACCTATCGCGGGCGGCATGCCGGAGTGCTCGGCACCATCGCCTGCTTCAGCTTCTTCCCGACCAAGAACCTCGGCGGCGCCGGCGACGGCGGCATGCTCGCCACCGACGACTGCGACCTCGACGTCCGGCTTCGCCGGCTGCGAGTTCACGGCGACGTCGGCCGCTACGAACACCTGGAAATCGGTCTCAACAGCCGCCTCGACGCACTGCAGGCGGCCGTGCTCCGCGTCAAGCTGAGGCACCTGGAATCGTGGACGCAGGCACGCCGCGAAAACGCCGCACGCTACCAGGAGCGATTCTCCGCCGCAGGGACCGCCGAACACATGGTGCTGCCGACCGAAGCGCCTGGCTCCCGACACGTCTACAACCAGTATTGCGTTCGCGTTCGCGAAGGCCGCCGCGACGCCGTGCTGCAGTCGTTGCAGTCGCGCCAGATCGGTTGCGCGGTCTACTATCCGAAGCCGCTGCACCTGCAGCCGTGCTTCGATTTCCTCGGCCATAAGCCCGGCGAGTTCCCGCAGGCGGAAGCGGCCGCGGGTGAAGTCCTCGCCTTGCCGATCTACCCGGAACTCGGCGCCGCGCGTCTCGAACGCGCCGCGAGCGCCGTTATCGATGCCGTGAAGCAGACCGCTCACCGGTCGATCACGATCCCCTTCCGCGACGCCGCACGCAAAGCGGCGTAGCCACAACGCAAGCGACCCGGACGCTTCAAGCGTCCGGGTCGCTCAACGCGCGTCCGACCGCTTTCCGCTCTCGGCCTTCCGCTTTCGATCAACGACCCGGCAAGCCGCGCAAACTTTGCGGTCTTTCAGCGCGAAACCGTGTCCCCTCCAGGTTTGCGCCATCGCTAGCTTGAGAGCGATTCACCTGCGGATGCTGCCGGTTCTCTTCGGCACAGGTCGCCAACTTCACTGCGGCCGCTAGAGTGGAAGCATGCGACGCATCGCGGACGAGCCGTGACGCGTCACCAGCAGCTCGACCGGCAGTTTCTGCCGGAAGGGCTTGACTGGTCCGCATACAATGGGCCCAGGCCAGGGCGGAGTGTCGACGGCCTGCTCCACGCAAGTGACTGCGCGGCTCCGGAGGAGCCTCGCGGCCCCAGTCGACCGATTCCCATGCCGCTCCAGATCCTTTCGGCAGTCGTCATTCTGTTCGCTGTGCTGATGGACTCCGCGGTCGCCGACGTGGCGGCTACGGCGCCGGCGAGCACCTCCAATCCCGCGGCCGCAGCAGCGGAGACGCCCACGGTGACACCGCCGCCGGCCGGCACTCCAGTGCAGCCGACGGCGCAAACGACGACCGTCCAGCCCGCCGTCGCCACGACTCCCGCGCAGCCGGCCACGGCGCCGACGAATGTCCCCGATGCGCCGCCCATGCCGGGCGCCGCTGCGCCGGTCCCGGACGCCATGCAGACCGCCGTCGCGCTCAACTACTGCCGCGCGTCGTTTCATCGCATCCGCCGCTACCCGATCGGCCCCGTCCTCGCCGAAGAGCAGGAGAAAATTCTCAACAACATCAATCTCGACGGCATCGTCGATCGCGAAGTCATCCAGCTCTACACGTCCGTCCTCGACGAGATCAACCAGATCCCGATGGCGGAGTACGAACGGCGGCTGGCCAATCAGTACCACGACACCATTCAGCAGAAGAAGGCCGTCTGGGACATCCTCGCCATCGGCACCGATGTCGCCACGCAACACTACGGCAGCGCGATCCGCACCGGCGTCAACAGCTGGTGGGACTATCGCGTCATGGACTACCAGCAGCAGAACGACGTGCTGAAGATCGACAAGGCGCGGCTCAACTCGGTGGTGCAGAAGTCGGCGCAGTTTCTCGACACCTTCTGGCAGATGGCGCAAAAGAAGAAGATTCCCGATCGCTGGCTCGTCCGCGGCGACGATCTCGACGCGCTCGACCAGGCCATGCGCGAACCCAACGCCGAAGTCCGGCTGCGGATTCTCAAGCGGATGGAGCCGTTCATGGAGGCCTATCCGCCCTATTGGTACTACCTTGCCCGCACCCAGCAGGAGTTGGGCCAGTTGTTCGCGGCGATCAACACGTACTCTCGAGTCGTTGAACTCGGCGGCGGCCATTTCCGTAAGGACGACATGCTGGCGACAGCGTTCGCCAACAAGGCCGGCATCCAGGACTACCTCCAGCAGCCGAGCGCGTCCGAAACGGCCGAGAAAGCGCTGACTTACTCCACGGACGTCTGGGAAACCAACCTGATCTGTGCGCAGGTGCTGCGCCATAACCAGCGGTTTGGCGCGGCCGAGGACGCCGTCCTCCGTAACCTCGACGTGCAGCTGGAAACCAATCAGAGCCGCGTATTCCTCGTGGCCCTGTACGACATCTCCGGGCAGCGCGACAAACTGCTGCGACAACTCAGCGATCCGCAGATCACTGCGAAGATCCCCGCTCCGATCCTGCTCCGCTGCGCCGCACGCCTCGGTCCCGAGACAACTCCGCCGCATGTCCTGCGATCGGTCGTCGCTTCGCTCGAAGCCTACCCGCGGTTCCAGTTCGGGCAGGACGACTTCATCGTCCGCGCGTCGTCCTCCTGGCTGTTCAACCTGGCCACCATCCAGGTGTACCGCAACGGCGTTGAGCTGACGGGCCAGGAAGTGACCGCCGGCAATGGCTACCAGCAGCTGCGGTTCTCGGCCGACTCCGACTGGGGGAATCCGCTCGACGCATCGCCGCGGGACATGGAGTTCGAACTGCGGCTGGTGTACCCGGACCGCACCGACCTGCGACTGGTCCTGTCGGCGAATTCCGACCTGGCCGGCGCTTCCGGCAGCGTCGCCTCCCCGACCCGTTCCGTGACGGCACGCATGACGGGCGGCCCGACGCTGCGGATCGCACAGATCGTCGTCGCCGAGGACACCGCCAGCGAAGCGGAATCACCCGCCGCAGGGGAATCCGCTGGCACAAATCCCGAGATTCCGACCGGTCCCGGCATCGCGGCCGCCCCGGTCTCGCTCGACATTCCGCTCCCGCCGCGATCGGAATCGCAATGACACGCAGCGGTTAGCGACGCATCGCAGATGCGTCAGCCGCGACGCGTCGCCTTACGGAAAAAGTCGCTTTTACATACTCGACCAACAGCCCCCTGGCCGATATAATCCAGCCGACGTCGGAACTGTCAGCACGCTGAAGGTCCCGGCAGACACCCATAGCGCGGGGTGGAGCAGCCCGGTAGCTCGCGAGGCTCATAACCTCGAGGTCGCAGGTTCGAATCCTGGCCCCGCCACTCATGTGAACGGAGTTGTGACCATTCGGTCGCGACTCCGTTTTTTCTTGCGCTTCCCCCCGCTTCATGGAACCGACGGCATATCGTATCCGATACGTAGAATGAGGGGTCGCAGGGAGCTTCTCAATGGGCGAAAGGACCGCCGGAGGAAGAGAGCGACCCATCCTCCACACCGAGCCGGCTTGATCGCAGCCAACAGTCAATTGTCAGCCGTCACCCTGGCACGGCGTCCACGCCGGTTCCCGTTGCCGGCGGCCGCCTCGCGGCCGATCTCCGGGGCATTCAGCGTCGGCAGCAATGCTGCCAGTTTCTCTTTAACGTCCACCAGATCAGACCGTCCGGCGAGGTTGGTCCACTCGTGCGGGTCCGCCAGTTCGTCGTACAGTTCTTCATCGCCATTCGCGTAGCGGATGTATCGCCAGCGTTCGGTCCGGACGGCGTGATTATTCTGTCCATACGTGGTGATTGCCGGCTCCGACCAGTGCGCCTCAGGATTCGCCAGCAGGCTGCGGATGCTCTTTCCTTCCACATGCTCCGGCGTCGGAATGCCGGCCAGGTCGGTCAGCGTCGGGAAGATCGACATAAAGTCGACCGGCCGATCGCTGTGTGTCCCCGGCTGCGTCACCCCCGGCGCCACCCAGATGAGCGGAGCGCGAGTCGCTTCTTCCCACAGTGTGAATTTCCGCCAGTGCTGCTTTTCGCCAAGGTGCCAGCCGTGGTCTCCCCACAGCACGATCACCGTATTGTCGCGGCAGGGGCTTTGATCGAGTGCATCCAGAAGCCGGCCGATCTGCACGTCGGTGAACGAAATCGCCGCCAGGTAGGCCTGCACCGCTTCCTTCCACCGTCCCGAGTCCAGAATCTGCCTGTGATCCCCGTCCGGTTTCGCCATCGCGATGCCTGCCGGCGGCACGTCCGTCAGATCGTCCTCGCGGATTTCCGGCAGCACGATCGTGTCCAGAGGATGTAGATCGTAATACTTCCGCGGCACGTTCCACGGCATGTGCGGCTTGAACAGTCCGACGGTCAGGAACAGCGGCTGCTCGCGCGTCTGCTGCAACTGCCGGATCGCATAGTCGACCAGCTTCCATTCGCGGAGGTCTTCGTCCTGGCAATCCAGCGGGGCGAACTTGATGCCGCCGACGCCCTTATCGCCGGTCGGCTCGGGATCGCGGCCGTGATCTTCCAGATAGTCGTCCCATTCGGCATGCCGGGCGAACCGCTCGTGGTAAATCTTGCCGGCCCCGGCCGTGTAGTAGCCGGCCTTGCGGAAGGCGGTCGTCAGCATCAACTCCTCACCAATGGCAGGCCGGAAGTCGTTGCCGTTCGTATAGACGCCACTGGTGGACGGCCGCAGTCCGGACATCAGGGCCGTGCGTGACGGGTTGCACAGCGGCGCGGCGCAGTACGCGCGGGTCAAGGTCACCCCGCGGGCCGCCAGCCGGTCGAGGTTCGGCGTGATGGTCTGCGTGTTGCCGTCCAGAAATCCGACCCAGTCGTTGAGGTCGTCGACGGCAATGAACAGCACGTTGGGCCGGGCTTCTTCGGCGGCGTGCAGCATCGAACCCGCCGCCAGCAGCAGCACGGCGACAACCCACGGAAATCGGTGACTTTTCATGTCAATCGCTCGTGATGAATTCGGACGGGTGCGTCGATCTGTCGAGGCGGCTGCCGTCAGAGCTGACTGGTCAATGGGATGTCGATGGTATTGCTCTCGGGGAGCACGGTGACTTGCCTGGTTCTTTGGCATCGCGGCGCGGGACTCTATTGGGCGCCAACGGTGCATCGTCATCATGGTTCT
>JAEUIG010000159.1 GCA_016795125.1 Planctomycetaceae bacterium
TACCAGTCGATCCTGTGCCTGTGCTCGCTGACCGACTGGCCGTGGGTGCGGGAAGCCTACACCGAGCGGCGTGAACCGTCCGCCGTGGACGCGGTCGTGGAGGACACGGCGCTCTATCGGCCGGAGCCGCAGACACTGGTGTTCCTGCTGGGCGAACTGCCGTTTATCACCGCGCTGTACGAACGCGCCCGCGCCGAGCTGGACGACGACGAAAACCTGTCGATCGACGGCGTCAAGGAAATGCTGCTGGCATCCCGCAAACGTTACGAGGACGACCTCAAGGGACGCGCGCGGCGGATCACGCCGCACCTGCTGTCGACGTACCTCAAATACGTCCGCAACCTGTCGCTGGTCGAGCGGCGGATCACGCCGGACTTTTACACGCTGATCACCGCCGCGCAACAGATCGCCGGCGACCAGTTCGCGATTCACCTGGCCGAAACGGCCCGCGAGTACCTGCCGCAGGAGTGGCTGCCGCATCCCGCCCTGCAGATGGGCATCGGCCGCGCCCAATTGCCGGACGGCGAAGTCGCGGGAATGAAGTCGCGGCTCCCGGGACCGCCGGTCACCTGGCGGACGTGCAAGCTCAATCGCCGCCCGCCAAAGATCGATCAACTGCAATGGGCCATGCGCTGGAATCCATTTCGGCAATGCAGCTGGCTGCCGGAGGACATTGCCATCGAGCGGTTTCGCACGCACGTCAAGGACCACGCGCTCTCAATCCTCGGAAACGATCTCGCCCGCACCGAGAAGTTCACGACCAGCCTCAAAGACGGACTCGACATCCGCGAAACGCTCCGCAACTGGCACACCGGCGATCTCCACGTCAAGATCCTCCCCCCCAACCGCGGCACGCTCGATTGCGTGATCATGCTGTTCGATTCGCCCGCCGACCCGCGCCGCTATCCCTGGCGGGTCACCTGGCACGCCGAGCCGCACGACGAATCGACGCTGTCCTTCTTCGCGACTGAGTTCGGCGAGGAACTGGTGGGGCCGGGGATTGCGCTCGCCAGTTACGGCGGGGCCATGTTCCTGTTTCCCCCGCGGCCGATCGAAGACATCTGGCGCGACCGGCAGTTCGACTTCGTCGACACGCTCGAAGAACGCCTGCTGGCGGCCGCCTGCACGTATTCGCGCGAGCGTCACATCGCCATCCTGTCGCACACGGCCCCGGGGGCCGGCTGGCGGCGGCTGGCGAAAAAGCATCACAAGAAGCTGGTCCACGTCCCGCTGGCGCACTTCAGCCAGGAGACCATCCAGCAGCTCAGGATGTTCCACGTCCTGAACGGCCGCGAGGTTCGCAGCTACGCCGAACACTTCATCCGCCGCGCCTGAAAAATGGCACTAACAGGAGGTAACGGAGGAAACAGAGGAACCTCCGATTACGAAACAAGTGTCTTCATGACCGTTGGTATTGAAATCAACGTGCATCCTGTCATTGCGCATCGGGCGCCAACTTGTCACTGATCGAACGAGAATGAGTCCAACAAGTACGAATTGCTGAGTGCGATCTCTCCGTTTCCTCTGTTCCCTCCTGTTTGTCCCGCTTCCTTCGCTTGCCCCCAGTGAAACTCGACTCCACGGTTACCCGACTGTTCACGGAACCGCTCTGCTCGCCCGGCGACCTCGGGCGGCCGATTCCGGACTCGCCGCATGCCGTCTCCGCGTGTCTGCCGACGTGGCGTGACAATGTCAGCTATGAGGAAGGGGAGGCCCGCGTCGTCGAGAAGTTGACGACCGGTTATCCGCGATTCGTTTACAACCGCTTCTGTCGAGATTTGTTCGCCGAGTGTCTGCGGCGCTTCGGCTCCGTCGGAGACAGTTGCCTGGCATTTCCTTCGCAACACAGCGCAGAGCAATGCGCCGAATTCGTGCGGGCGAAGGCCGACGGACCAGTGCAAGTGCACGACATCGGCAAGTGCGGTGCGTGGTGCGTGACGTTCCCGCAATCTGCCGCCGCCGTCGCCAAGTCGTTCTGGCAGCACGCCGGTGTCGGCATTTCGTCCCGACAGGCGGCGGCCGTGTTGCAGGACAGTCCGCTGATCTCCAGCGGCGGGGTCGCGATGAAGTCCACGCTGCGGCAGCGGATCGCCGGCACGTTCGGCGTCGCGGCAAAGGACGTCTGGCTGTTTCCCACCGGGATGAGCGCGTTCTATACGCTGCATCGCGCCCTGCTGCAATTGTTCCCCGGCCGCAAGCTGGCGCAATTCGGGTTTCCCTACGTCGATTCGCTGAAGATCGCCCAGGTCTTCGGTCCGGGGGCGCACTTTTTCCCGCGCGGTGATGACGCCGATCTGCAGGCGCTGGGTGAACTGCTCAGTGCCGACCCGGTCTGCGGCATCGCGACGGAGTTCCCGGCGAACCCGCTGCTGACCGTTCCCGACCTGTCGCGGTTGAGCGGCATGGCGCGCGAGCACAACTGCCCGCTGATCGTTGACGACACGGTCGCCGGAGCCTGGAATGTCGATGTTCTGCCGGCGGCCGATGTGGTGTGGTCCAGCCTGACCAAGTACTTCTCGGGGCGCGGCGATGTGACCGGCGGGTCGCTGGTCGTCAATCGCAACAGTCCGTTCGCCGGTCCGCTGACCGATTCGCTCTCGCAGGTTTACGACGACCTGCTGTGGGACGGGGACGCCGCGGCGCTCGAACTGAACTCGCGCGATGCGGCCGAACGTGTGGCAGCAATCAGCAGGAATGCCCGCGCGCTGGCGGAGTTCCTGAACGATCACCCGGCGGTGCAGTACGTCTATTACCCGTCGATCGGCGGGCGCAGCGCCTTCGACGCTTACCGGCGACCGCAAGGCGGTTATGGCGGCTTGCTGTCAGTCGTGCTCCGCGACGCTGAGCAGGAGACCGCGAAGTTCTACGATCGCCTGCGGGTCTGCAAAGGCCCGAATCTCGGCATGAACTACACGCTGGCGTGCCCCTTCACCATACTGGCACACTATACAGAACTGGATTTCGCGGAATCGTGCGGTGTTTCGCGCTGGCTCATTCGCGTCGCCGTGGGGCTGGAGCCGATCGACGACCTGATCGCCCGCTTCCGCGAAGCGCTCGCCGGCATTAAATGAACTTCCTCCCAGACCGGAGCGGATCATGAGCTTCGCAGTCCTGCGTCACTGCCTCCCTGCCGCGCTGACCATTGCTGGCAGCTTCGCCGCGCTCGACGCCGGCGAACCGGCCCCCCGGGTGTACAAGAACGAACTGCGGGAGCTGTCCAATCCTCCTCCGCTGCTCGCCGACCATCCCGAGTACATCCAGCCGATCGAGGAGGTGCATCGCTACGAAGCGCCGATCCTGGTCGACGACGCCGAGGCGGATCTCGACGTGCGGGCGTGGCGGTTCTCGTACAACGCCCGCGGCATCATCGAGATGCCGAACCGGCTCGACGGCGACAAGACGGCCATCGTGGTCGTGCATCCCTGGGGCATCGACGACGGCCAGGGCTGGAAAATGCCGAACCCGGCCGGCGTGGCCTACGCGTGCACGTTCGAAAAGAACGCGCTGATGCTGCAGCACGCCGCGGATGTCATCAATCCGTTTCTGGAGGCCCATCGCGACACCGTGAAGGTCGTCCTCTACAGCCTGCCAAACAAGCCCGATCCGATCCGCACCCGGCTATATCGCTCGACCACCGACACGCCGACGCCCGAAGAACGCGCGGCGGCACGGGTCGAACTGACGAAAGCGCTCGCCGCGTTTGACTACGGAGGCGAACCGATCCCCGCCGACATCCCGCTGACGACCGGCCGGCCGGCCATCGACTACTTCAAGGCGTTTCCGGGCATCGACTCGTCCGTCCACTACAACGGGGCTGATTACTGGAACCTGCCGATCCCCGTCATGAGCACCATCGACGTCGCCGACAACGACGTCGTGCTCTACGACCGGCAGGAGTATCCGGCCCTCAAGGAGTTCCTGCAGAGCCAGGGGGTCGAGCATGTCCTGCTGTGCGGGTACCACGCCGATATGTGCGTCTGCCTCACCACTGCCGGCTACAAGAATCTCAAGCAGGACTTCAACGTGTTCCTCGTCGGCGACGCCGTGCAGGCGACGTTGCCCGCCAACAAAACAGGCGCCTACGCCACGAACCAGGCGGTGTCGTATGCCGCGCTCGACCTGCTCATCACCCAGGCCTCGTGGGTCAAACCGCTCGATGGAAGCGAGTCCGACGCGGCTGGGAAGTAGGGTGTCGATCTCCCCTCTCCCTCCGGGAGAGGCGTCGGGGGTGAGGGCAAACCACGGGGAAGCCATATGTCGCGCCTGCAACGCGTAATCACCGGATGTCTGCTGCTCGCATTGGCGACGTGCGCACGTGCGGGGGAGCCGGGCCGCGTGTATCACAACACCCTGCGACCAATTGAGAATCCTGCTCCACTGCTGGCCGATCATCCCGAGTATGTGCAACCGATCGAGGAAGTTCATCGGTTCGAGGCGCCGGCGCTCATCGACGAACCGGGCGCCGAACTCGACGTCCGCGCCTGGCGGTTCTCCTACAATGCACGGGGCATCATCGAGATTCCCAACCGCCTGGACGGCGAAAAGACCGCAATCGTGGTCGTCCATCCCTGGGGGATCGACGACAGCCATGGCTGGGTGACCCCTGAGCCGGCGGGTGTGGCCTTTTTCTGCACGAAGGAGAAAAACGCCCTCGCGCAGCGGCACGCCGCAGACGTCATCAATCCGTTCCTGAATGCCCATCGCGGACAGGTAAAGCTGGTCCTGTACAGCCTGTCCGGCCAGGCAGACCCGATCCGCACGAAGCTGTATCGGACCATTGACGGGACCCCGACGGCCGAAGAGCGCGCGGCCGCCCGCCAGGCGATGCAGCAGGCCTTCGCCGATTTCGACTACCGTGCCGCAGGCCTGCCGCAGGAGATCATGCTGGCATCCGGCAAGCCGGTGATCGACTATCTGCGGGCGTTCCCCGGCCTCGATGCCTCGCCGACGTACGACCCGGCCGGGTTCTGGGATTTGCCGATTCCGGTCATGGACGCGATCGATGCCGATGACGATGACGTCGTGCTGTTCGATCAGCAAGGGTACCCGGCGCTGCGCGACTTTCTGAAAGCGCAGGGAATCGAGCATGTGCTCGTCTGCGGGTATGCGACCGACATGTGTGTCTGCAAAACGACCGCCGGCTATGAGAACCTCCGCCAGGACTTCAATACGTTTCTGGTGGGCGACGCCACTCTGGCCACTTTCCCTGCCAACACCACGCCGGCTTATGCGACCAACCAGGCGCTGTCGTACGCCGCGCTGAACCTGCTGATTACACAGGCCTCGTGGGTAAGGCAGGAAGAAGGCCGGAAGTAGGCGCCGAAGGCAACGCGAGCCCGTATGGCGAACAAGGTCACGAAACCCGCGAAAGCTTGTCGTTTCAAGGGCGCCTTCAGAGACAAACTTTGACCGTTCGTGATGTGAGTCCGCCCCGTTCATTGTGAGGTGCTGCCATGCTCGGCCGTTGGCTCATGTCGATGAGTGCGGTGTTCGCGCTGGCCGCAGACGCTGTGCTCGCTGCCGATCACCCGAACATCGTGTTCATCCTCGCGGACGATCTCGGGTACACCGATGTCGGCTGCTACGGCAGCGGGTATTACCGGACACCGCGGATTGACCGCATGGCGACCGAAGGGATGCGGTTTACCGACGGGCATACCTGCGGGCCGAACTGTCAGCCGACGCGGGCGGCGCTGATGTCGGGCCAGTACGGGCCGCGGACCGGCGTCTACACGGTTGGTGACATCGACCGGTTCGACTGGCCGAGCCGCCCGCTGCGACCGGTCGACAATGTCACCGAGCTGTCCCCGGACACGGTGACCGTCGCCGAATCGCTCCGTGTCGCCGGCTACACAACGGGCATGTTTGGCAAATGGCACCTGGGAAACGATGCGGCGCACCATCCTTCTGCACAGGGCTTCGACGAAGCGATCGTTTCGCAAGGAGAGCACTTCCAGTTCGCGACCAACCCGCACGTCGATCACCCCCCTGAGGAGTACCTTGCCGATTTCCTGACCGATCGGGCGACCGACTTCATCCGTCGCCACCAGTCGGAGCCGTTCTTTCTGTATGTGCCGCACTTCGGCGTGCATTCGCCGCACGAGGCCAAGCCAGAGTTGATCGAGTCGTTCCGCGAAACTCCGCCGGCGGGCGGACACGGCAATCCGACCTATGCGGCGATGATTGCCAGCGTGGACGAAAGCGTCGGCCGGATTCTCGACCTGCTGGATGAACTGCAGCTTTCCGAGCGGACGCTGGTGATTTACTCCAGCGACAACGGCGGCGTCGGCGGATACGAGCGGATTGGCATTCACGCCGACGGACCGACCGACAATGCGCCGCTGAAGGGGGGCAAGGGGACGCTCTACGAAGGCGGGCACCGCGTTCCGTACATCTTCCGCTGGCCAGGCACGATCCCGGCGGGGGGCGAAAACGCGACGCCGATCATCAGCGTGGATCTTTATCCCACTCTGCTGGAGGTCGCCGGCGCGGCGGCTCCTGAGGGCCAGATTCTCGACGGTACGAGCTATCTCTCCATCCTGCGCGGCGCGCCGGCCGGGGAACGACCGCCGCTGTACTGGCATTTCCCAGGCTACCTCGGCGCGTCGCAGAACACGTGGCGGACGACGCCGTGCAGCGTGATCCGGTCCGGCGACTGGAAGCTGCTGCAGTACTTCGAAGACGGTCACCTGGAGCTGTACAACCTCCACAGCGACCTGGGTGAGGAGCGCAACCTGGCGGCCTCAGAACCCGAGCGAACGGCGGCACTGCTCGCGCAATTGCAGAACTGGCGGGACGAGATCGGCGCGCCGCTTCCGACGCCCAATAAGCCGCAGGCTCCCGGCACTGCGCGGCGACGCAATCGACGTGCTGCCGATGAATAGCCGTTGCTGATTCCAGCGGCCTTGCCGGTTAATCTGCCGTACATGTTGCGGTCGCATTGCAGGGAGCACTCCATGCCGCCGACGACAGTCTCGCACGATCCGGGAACCGACGGTCTCGTGATCGGACCGCATCCGCTCGAACACGGCGTGTTCCGGCTCGAATCACGGCTGCTTGTCCCGGCAGACCTGGAGACGGTGTTCGCGTTCTTTTCCGATGCCAGGAACCTCGAGCGACTGACCCCGTCGCTGATTCGCTTCCGGATCGTCTCGCCGCTGCCGATCGAGATGCGGGCGGGAAGCCTCATTGATTACCGGTTGAAAATCCGGGGCCTGCCGATGCGGTGGCGGACGCTCATCAGCATCTGGGAGCCGCC
>JAEUIG010000169.1 GCA_016795125.1 Planctomycetaceae bacterium
GTCGTGGCGGCGCAGGAGATCGAGTTCGCGCCGAGCGAGACCGATCTGGAGCGCTGCGGCGCGCGGGGAGAAGTGCCGGAACTGTACTTCTGCCCGGACCTGAAGGGTTACGCCTGGTGTTTCCGGAAGGGGGCGTATCTGAACATCGGGCTGGGGCGCGTGAACGGTGAACGGATTTCCGATCACATCGCCGGGTTCTGCCAGTATCTGCGCGACATTGGTTCGGTGACGTGTGAGATTCCCAAGGCGTTTCACGGCCACGCGTATCAGCTCTATGAGCGGACCGAGCCGCGGCTGACGGACGACGGCCTGCTGCTGATCGGCGATGCGGCGGGACTGGCATATCCACAGAGTGGGGAAGGGATCCGCCCGGCGGTGGAGTCGGCGATCTTTGCGGCCGACGCAGTGAAGGGAGCCGGGGGCGACTACTCGCTCGCACGGCTGCAGGCGTACAGCGCGGCGGTGCGGGAGCGATTCGGCGCACCCCGAAAGCGGACCTCGGCCGACTGGTTGCCGGCGAGCTGGCTGCGGTTTGCCGCCGCGCGGCTGATGACAAACCACGCGTTCACGCGGAACGTGGTGATCAACCGGTGGTTCCTGCATACGCAGCAACCGGCGCTGCGGGCTTAGGCGAGATCGTCATCCATCGCCAAGACGCGCAGTGGGAGGGCGAGGCTCCCGCCGAGCCGATCTGGGTATTGATGACCAATCTTAACAGCGGCTCGGCAGGTGCCTCGCTCTCCCAAGCAGCCGCTCGCTATCGATTCGCGGTCGCCGGCAGGTATCCCGCGGTTTTGACGGGGATCCGGTACAAGCCCGTCCCGGCGGTGATGTAGAGCGTAGTCGCTTCATGGCCGATGCCGAAGCAGCAGTTGGTCGGCAGATCGGGGGTCGGGATGCTGGCGAGTTCGGCTCCCTTGTCGTCGTAGATGCGGATGCCGAAACGTGACGCGCTGCGGACGGCGGCGTAGATGTGGCCTTCGCTGTCGACCGCCATGCCGTCGATGCCGAGGTCGTCTCCAAAGTTGACGAGGACCTGCTTGGGGCCGAGCGTGCCGTCGGGCTTGATCGGGAAGGCGTTGAGCGTCATGCGGACTTTCGCGTCGCCCGTCGGAGGCTGTCCAACGTTGACGGTGCGGTTGTCGGTCTCGGCGACGTAGAGCGTTTTGCCACCGGGGGCGACGGCGACACCGTTGGGCTTGGTGATGTCGCGGGTGACGCGGGTGACGGATTGGTCGGCCGGGTTGTAGCGGTAGACGCTCTGGTGGTCGATCTCCAGCGGCTCCGGCCCGAGGTAGCGCGGGTCGCTGAAGTAAATGCTGCCGTCCGGGTGGATATCGAGATCGTTGGGCGAGTTGAACCGGCGTTTCTGCCAGGCATCGACCAGCGGGCGGACATGGCCGTCGGGGGTAATCTCGGCGAGGGACTGTCCGCCATGGTTGGCGCCGCAGCAGGCGATGAGGCGGCCGTCGCGGTCGAACATCAGGCCGTTGCTCTTGGCGCTGTCGTGGCAGTAGACGTCGGTCTGCGAAGTGGCGGGATCGAAGCGATAGATCTTGCCGGGTGCGTCATCGGACGGAATGTCGCTGAAGTAGATGCGGCCGTCGGGAGCGACGGCGACCCCTTCGGTGAAGGCGCCCTCGTTCCAGAGCGTCTCCAGGCGGGCATCGGCGGCGATGATGGCGGGATCGCCAGTGGGAGGGGCGGTCTCGGCAGCAGCGGCCGCTCCAGCGAGGCAAAGCAGAATCAGGCCGGCGCGTGCGGAGTGAAGTCGCATGGGAGCTTCCGGGAAGAGGTGACGGAACGGGCGGCGTTGCGAAAAGGCATCATGCGCGGCGGGCGGCGTGAAGGGCAAGCGAGGTGGGGCGACGGTCCAGTTCGCAAGGTATTCTTCCAGATGTCTGTGGCCCTTTGCCGGAGAAGCCCGGACCAGAAATGGCCCGACTCTTGCAACCGGCAACTCTTCCCAGTATTCCTAATCAGGGCAGATTGTGCCGCACACCAATGACGGTGTGGACATCACGCTGCAGGAGCAGTGATTTCGAATCGCCTGCCGGTCGCGTCCCGCGAGACGCGCGACAGCGGCTGACCGGTGATTGTCAATCAGGAGAGTTGAGATGCTGAAGTGGATGACAAGTATTGCGGCCGTGGGTCTGCTGGCTGCTGCGGCGCTGGCCGCGTCCCCGGAGCAACCCCCGCTGCCGACACCCGAAACCGCGCTGACCGCCCCGACGCCGGCGACGCCCCTTGTGCCGGTTCCCGACAGCCAGCCCTCGGCGGCGTCGACGCTGGAACCGATCGTCCTGTACACGAACGTGAAGTACGAGGACGGGGACAACGTGCCGAAGTGTGCGGTGCCGATCGTGGTGGCGATTCCCGATCCGTGCCTGCCGGGCTGCTGCCGCTACATCGAAATCTGCGCCGTGCCGGACTGTGAGCCGAAGATCCATTCCAGCCCGAGCGGGCGGAAGATCCAGTACGATTACGGTTCGTTCGAAGTCGAAATCTACAATCGCAGCAAGTACGTCGTCGTGAACTACGACGACTGAATCTGGGCGGTTCGATGAGATGAGTTCAACACGGCCGGGGCGCCCTGTGGGTGCTTCGGCCGTTTTCTGTTGCGCGCTGTTGAATGCCCGATACTGACAGCGACGGGTGATTGAATCGCACAGTTGGTGCAGTTGGGCCCCTCCTCGTTTCCGAGCGGGGAGACGGAGTGTTCCCGAGCGGGGAGACGGAGTGCGGAGCGTGTCCCGTAATTCGTCGCGTACCTGACGCAGCGGCTCGGCGGGAGCCTCGCCCGGCTTTGCACAATAATTCAGGGGACAGGCAAAGCCCATTCGACTGGTCTGTCCGTCAATTGTTGTCAGCCGGCAGAATCGCGAGCGAAGCAGCTCTCCCTAGCGCCAGATTCACCACGGAGGACACGGAGACCGCGGAGAAGAATCAGGAGTTGAGCGCTTTTTCTCAGTGTCCTCCGTGTTCTCCGTGGTGAACTTTCTTCCTTTGCGGAGGTTGGCGCGGCTGACAATGCTCAATGGACGGAGCACGACAATTATTGTGCAAAGCCGCCTCGCCCTCCCGGATGATGCGTCTCGCGTCGGAGCGCGATGATTGCCCCTGCCTATTTCGAGGGGCCGGGGGCGGTGCGGGTCTGGCGGTCGGGGTCCTGGGGCCAGTCGGGACTGGGGACGTGGGCCGCGTCCATGATGCCGATGATTGTCGCGACGATGTCTGCGTGATCGGCGGCGACGTCGTGTGCTTCGGCGAGGTCCTGTTCGAGGTTGTAGAGTTCGACGCCGGCGTTGTCCTTCTCGAAGCGGATGCCTTTCCAATCGCCGTAACGAACGGCCTGCTTGAAGCCTTTTTCGTAGAACTCCCAGTACAGGAAATTGTGAATTGCCTGGCGGGCCTCGCCCGGGAGCAGCGTCGGGACGAGCGAAGTCCCATCCAGGCCCGCGGGGACTCGCGGCGCCTGCGCGAGGTCGGCGAGCGTCTGCAGGATGTCGCCGTGGTAGGCGAGCAGGCTGGTCTCGGTTCCCGGAGCAATCTTGCCGGGCCAGCGGACCAGGAGGGGAACGCGAATGCCGCCTTCGTAGAGGTCTCGCTTGCGGCCGCGCAACGGGCCGTTCGAGTCGAAGAAGTCGGGATCATTGCCGCCTTCGGCATGCGGACCGTTATCAGAGGTGAAGAACACGATCGTCCGCTCGTCGATGCCGTGCTGTGCGAGCAGTTCCAGCAGGAGTCCGACATCGGCATCCAGCCGGCCGATCATGGCGGCGAGCCCCTTCTGCGGCTCGGGCCAGTCTTCAGAGGCATAGCGGCCGTAGTCGGGAATCTCCATGCCGGCCTGTCCGGCCTGGTTATTGGCGTGCGGCAGCGTGACGGGCAGGTACAGGAAAAAGGGGGACTCCTTTGAGCGTTCGATGAACTGCAGCGCCTCCGCCCAGATGAGGTCCGGCGCGTACTCCTTTTTCGCAGTTGCGACGCCGTCGCCGTAATCCCCCTCGCCGGGGACGACGTTCGTCAGCGGCTCCCGACGCGCATTGCGGATGAGGAACGCCGGAAAATAGTTGTGAGCGTGGTGCTGGTCGAGGAATCCGTAGAAGACGTCAAACCCCTGGACGGTGGGGACACCGCCGGATTTCTCCTGTCCCAGCCCCCATTTGCCGAACGCGCCGGTCTTGTAACCGGCCTTCTTGAGGACTTCGGCGATGGTGGCGTCGCCGACACGGAGGCTCATCTTCGAGTTGCCGCGGATGTAACCGTGACCAGTATGAATGCCGGTCATCAGGACATAGCGCGACGGGGCGCAGACGCACGAGCCGGCGTAGTAGTCGGTGAACTTGAGACCCTCCGCCGCGAGACGGTCGATATTCGGCGTTTGAATCCGCGTCTGGCCGTAGCAGCCCAGGTCGCCGTAGCCGAGGTCATCGGCCATGATGAACACGATGTTGGGAGGCGTTGCGGGTTCGGCCGCAAGGGCACCGTGGTGGCATGCGATTGCCAGCAGCCCGCACAAACCGCATACCGTAACAGCCGATCGCCAACGAGCAAAACGTCCGGCGCGGGACAGATTTGCACTGTAAGGCATGCACTCACCTTCTGATGCAGAGGATGTATGGCTGCGGGTCATCCGGCTGCAGCGGGAGTGCGCGCAGCGACAACACAGGTCCGTTACGAAGTATGGTCCTGCCTGCTGACATCGTCAATTGGTTCTTCCTGAGCGCCCGGGCGGAGCACGTTGGGCACGCGACCGATCGACGGCTGCATTGTCAGCATGTCGAATCTAAAGTCGCCTCGGCATCGAAACGCTGTGCCTAACGGTCGGGGGGATCGAGCAGCCAGGGATCGTATTGCGAATCGATCTGGAACCGGGTGACGCCGAGTTCCCGCAACCGCGCGATATCGGCTTTGGCCAGGGTCAGCGCTGACTGCTCGTCGTCCGGGTAGCGGATGCGATTGATGGCGGCGACGACGGGAATCTCGAGTTCCTGGGCACGGCGGACGATCGCAGCCGTCAGTCGGCTGCCGCGATCGAACAGGAAATACCGCTGCGAGACGGGCTCGCCGCGTTCGGCGGCGGCGAATACGGCCTCGGCATTGCCGCTGATGCGGGCCTTGTCGAGAAAGTGGGATTTCGTCCGGCTGCTGCCGAGCACATACGCTTCATCCAGCAGATCGTGGGCGACGAGGGCTGCTTCGATCGCGTCAAGGAACTCGGGAGCAGGATCGTCCCCCTTGATGTCGAGCATGATCTGCAGTCGTCCCTGGCAGGCGGCCACGAACTCCACGAACTGCAGCGGCCGTTCGTGGCCGGGCGTTGACCGCAGTTTCGCGATCTCCAGCCAGTCCGTTTCGGTCAACGTGCGCGGATCCCCGTAGAATCGCTGCAGGGTCTCATCGTGGTGCACCACCGCCACTCCGTCGCGGCTGGACTGGATGTCGGCTTCGACCATCCAGTACCCGCGTCTGGCGGCTTCGTCGATTGCCGCCCGGTTGTTCTCAATGATCGACTCGTTGACGACTCCGCCGCGATGAGCGATCAACCGCAACGGCTCGGCGGCGGTCAGGGCGCCGTTCACGAGCAAGATCGCCGTCAGCGATGGCAGCCCCCTCAGAAGACATGGCAGATTCATCGTTGTCGCCAGAGTGATCGAATTGAGGGCAAGTCGCAGTGATTCATCGTCGCTGCGCCAGGCGGGTTCGAGAAGGCTGAAGCGATTCTCAACGGACGTGGGGCCGTCCGCAAGCGCCGCGATCGCACCCCACGGCGCCAAGAGGGATTCCACGTCTCGCGACGCCCGCGCAGTGGGAGCACCCGCAGCCACCGCGCGTGCGGCCGCAATCCGCCGGTTCGTCCGGATTAGGACTGGCGGGAGCGGCGATCGAGGGTAGGGTCGGGAAGTGATGCCGCAGCGACGGACTTGCCGAGTTGGGCCAAGAGCAACTTCCGTCGTCGCGGCAGTGGAGATCTGTGCGCCAGTCAATGACGATTCCCAGCGAGCATCATGAGTCGGGACGGCCTGCCTGACGAAATCCGTCGATTCATACTGACCAGCATCGTCTCGGTTCCGTACCTGGAGGCGATGCTGCTGATGCGCAATGAACCGGACGAGCCGTGGGATGCGGTACGGCTCGCGCGCCGCCTGTACATGGACGACGCCCGCACCGGCGAACTGTTGGCACTGCTTTTGCAGGCTGGTGTGCTGTCCGTCGCGGACGCGGCAGTCCCGTCGTACTGCTATGCACCTGCGACCGTGGAACTGCGCAGCGTGATCGACCGGCTGGCAGAGCACTACCGTTCGCATCTCGTCGAAGTGACGAATCTGATTCACATGACAACCAATCGGCGAGCCCAGCAGTTTGCAGATGCGTTCCGGCTGAGAAAGGAGCCGTAGCCATGTCGCCGTACATCTATGGACTCTGTGCATTGACCGCGATTCTCTGCGCATGGCTGCTGCTGCGGACCTACCTTCAGAATCGCGTGCCGCTGCTGTTCTGGAGCGGGCTGTGTTTCGTGTTCCTGTCGGCGAACAACCTGCTGGTTGTGCTGGATCGAGTCGTATTTCCCACTCAGATCGACCTCGGTTTCTGGCGAATGGTGCTCGCGCTGCTGGCGCCGGTCGTCCTGCTGTTCGGGCTTATCTGGGAGCACGAGTAGAACCACGATGGACGC
>JAEUIG010000219.1 GCA_016795125.1 Planctomycetaceae bacterium
GGAGCAGCTCGGGGCGTGTCCAATCGCGGCGCGGCATGGAGTGGAGTGTAGCCGCGCGGGGAAGAAAGTGGTTCCCACGGACTGGCATCCGTGGGCTTGAGTTTGATGGGAATGCGGGATGGAATGTTGTCGGCGTCAGCGTGACGCGTGGAAGTCGATGGTTGATCGCCCTCACCCCCGGCTCCTCACCCGGTGGGAGAGGGGAGATGATGGGTGGGAGCGGCGAGAGTGAATGGGGGTCGTTTTGCCTCAGCGGCTCGGCGGGAGCCTCGCCCTCCCGATGCTGGTCACTCACCACTCGTCACTCACCATGGCACGCAAGAAAACCACCTGGCGGGAAAAGCTCCTCGACAGCAAGGGGCATCCGACGGTCGCTCCGACGTCCGGCGGGATGAGCAAGCGGTTCGGCGAGGGGCTCATGCTGATTCCCGCGCCGATCGAAGTCGACGAGGTGATGCGGTCTGTGCGGAAGGGGAAGCTGATTACGATCGACGGGATTCGCCAGCAACTTGCGGCGAAGCATGGGGCGGATTTTACGTGTCCGATCACGACCGGGATTTTCGCGTGGATTGCCGCGCATGCCGCGGATGAGGCGGAGCAGGGGGGGAAGACGCGAATCACGCCGTACTGGCGGACGCTGAAAAAAGGGGGCGAGCTGAACCCGAAGTACCCGGGCGGGCTCAAGAACCTGGCGGCACGTCTGGAGGCGGAGGGGCACCGGGTGGTGCAGCGGGGGAAGCGGGTGTTTGTCGAGGGGTTTGCAGAGGGCTAAGGGCGGAGGGTCAAGGGCGAAGGGAAACGGTACGTACCGGTTTTCTGCCCCCTTGCCCTTTGGCTCTAAGCCCTTGCCCCAGTCCAGTCTCCGTCGTTTCGTCGTCCTGCCCTTGCATGCGCCCCGTGCGGTCGCAACGATGGTTGTCCAGCGGTTGGGATGCCGCTCCCGCTCTCGACACCAAGGACGAAGTTGATGAATGACGGTACCCCTGCGCTCGATCCGACGGCGTTTTACGTTCCTCCACGCGGCGACTTGAGCTGGATGGAGGAGCGGAGCGTCAGCGAGCCGCTGTTCACGCCCCCCAACCCGGGCGGCGCGCAGGATGCGACTCAGATTCAGGCCGGCGGGCTGCCGGCGATCGATACCGGTGCGCTGGCGTCGCAGTTCAACGACATCGTGCTGCGGGACTACATCTCCTGGGAGGTGGAGTACCAGCTCGTGAAGCGGCTGGGATCGGGCGGGCAGGGGATCGTGTTTCTGGCGGATCGGCGGGGTGCGTTCGGGGTGTCGTTCCGGCTCGCGCTGAAGTTCTTTCAACCGGCGAATTACCCGGACGTCGATGCGTATCGCGAGGAGATGGCGCGGCTGGCCCGGCTGTCGATGAAGCTGGCGCGACTGCAGCAGGATCACCTGGTCGATGTGTACAACGTGCTGGAGTACCGCGGCATCCAGACGCTCGTCATGGAGTGGGTCGACGGTTACGACCTGCGGTTCCTGCTGACGCCTGGTGCGCTGGAGTACGTGCGCAAGAATTCGGATCACGATACCTGGCAGTACGTGAACGACGTGATCGTCACGAACAGCGGACCACAGCTCAGGCTGAAGCCGGGCGTGGCGATCGCGATTCTGCGGGACTGCCTGTCGGCGGTGGCGGCGCTGCATCGGGAGGACATTCTGCATGCAGACATCAAGCCCGCGAACATCATGGTGAAGCGGACGGGGAACTGCAAAATCGTCGATTTCGGATCGGCGTTTGTGGCGGACGAGCCGCCGCACCGTCCGACGTGGACGCCGCGGTACGCGGCCGTGGAAGTGCTGGAAGGATCGGTGCCGACGCCGGCGAGCGACCTGGCGAGCCTGGGCTATGTGCTGATGGAAATGCTGTCCGGGCAGCCGTGCTTTTCGGAATTCACGGATATCGGCGACTACGCGGGGCTGGTGGCGGCGAAGCGCCAGTTGCCGGACACGCTGTACTCGCAATTGCCGGCGGACGTGGTGCGCAACACGACGCTGATCGATCTCCTGCAGCAGCTCATCGCGCCGGAGCCGTCGAACCGATTTGCATCGGCGGAAGCGGCGGACATGTCCGAAGAGGGAGGCGCGGCAGAGTTCCAGCGGCAGCTCGTGCGCGGCGATCTGGCCAGCGAATACGAGAACGACCTGCGCTTGTGGCTGGAAGAATTGGCATAGCGAGGATTGGCTATTGCGAAACCGCAAACGTCGCTCGCTTGCGGTTTCTCATTCCGGTCCCCGTTGCGTTCGCAATCGGCGTCTCTATAATTCTCGCGGGTACTGAGAAAGGACACCGGTGCTTCGCGGGGCGATGTGGTCGTCTCGCGGCGAAGCGCGCATGTGCGCGCCGCATCGGCGGCATCCTGTGTGTGGGAAAGGAATCCCGCATGTCTGCACCGACCGAAAATCTGATCCGCCAGCTAGTCGGATCGCGCTCGTTTGATCGCGGCGCGAGTTACTTTGAGAACGGGCGCATCCATCATGCCCGCCGCCAGGGGGAACTGCTCAAGGCCCGCTGCTACGGCTCCGAAGACAACGACTACCGGATCGAGGTACGCCTCAACGGCGCGAAAGTTCTCGGCGGCCACTGCTCCTGCCCCGTGGGAGAGGAAGGCACGTGCA
>JAEUIG010000232.1 GCA_016795125.1 Planctomycetaceae bacterium
CCCTCGAATTCAACAGGCGTCGCAGGTTGAGCGGGTTCACCTGGTTCCTCGACCGACTTCGGTGCACCGGCGGCGTGCCGGCCGGAAAACGGGCCGATCATCGCGGCAATGCGGCGGAATGCGGCGACTGGAGCGACTGCCGCCGACCATGCAGTATGGTTCACGGCGATTACGGTGCACAACGGATTCGTCTGCGAACCCTGCGGCTTTTGCGGGGAGAATTCGGTTCGCAGGGACGATCGGGCGTTCCGGCGGCTTTGTCGGCACAATCGTTCAGCCGGGCTTCGTCCGCAGAATCGGAACAGTGCGCACGAAAGCACCCCGGCTGCCATCGGGCAGCCGGGGTGCTGGGAGCTTGTGCGGACGGCGGGCCGACGCCGCTCGCCGTGAATCAGCCCGCGGCCACGAGGCGTTCCTTCTTTTCCTTGCGGCGGCGTTCGACGACTTCTTCCTGGATGTTCCGCGGCACCTGCTTGTACTTCAGGAACTCCATGCTGAAGCTGGCTTTGCCCTGCGTCATCGAACGCAGTTCGTTGGCGTAATCGAACATCGACGCCAGCGGAACTTCCGCGTTGATGACCGTCACGCCGAGACGCGTGGTCGTGCCGGTCACGAGACCGCGCTTGCTCGACAGGTGCCCGGTGATCGAACCCTGGAATTCGTCCGGCGTTTCGACCTCGAGCTTCATGATCGGCTCCAGGAGCGCCATGCCGGCCTTGAGCAGCGTCTCGCGCATGCAGCTGAACCCGCAGATGTTGAACGCCATTTCGGACGAGTCCACATCGTGGTAGCTGCCGTCTTCCAGATCGACGGCGACGCCGGTCACTTCGCATTCACACAGCGGACCCTTGTCCAGGGCGCGCCGCATGCCGGCTTCGACGGGCGGGATGAATTCCTTCGGAATGCGTCCCTGAGTCACCTCGTTGTTGAACACGAACGACTCTTCAGCCTCTTCGCCCTGCGGATACAGCTTGCCGACGATGTGGGCGTACTGGCCCGAGCCGCCGGTCTGCTTCTTGTGCTTGTAATTGAACTCCACTTCCTTCGTCGGAGTCTCGCGATAGGCCACTTTCGGCTCGCCGACCGTGACTTCGCAACGGTACTCGCGCTTGATCCGCTCGATGTACACCTCCAGGTGGAGCTGTCCCATCCCGGCGATGATCGTTTCGCTGGTTTCCGGATCGGTGCTGACGCGGAACGTCGGGTCCTCGCGGCGGAACCGCTCCAGGGCCTTGCTCAGACGATCAGCGCCGTCGCGCTGCAGCGGCGCCACCGACAGCCGGATGACCGGCTCGGGAACGTAGATGCTCTCGAGGGCGTAGTTGAGGTCGCCGCCGCAGAACGAATCGCCGGACGCACAATCAACGCCGACGACGGCGATGATGTCGCCGGCGTTCGCGTGATCGATGTCCTGGCGGTCGTTGGCGTGCATCCGCAACAGCCGCCCGAAGCGCACTTTCTTGCCCGTACGCGTGTTCGTATAGCTGTCGCCCTTGGCGATCTTCCCCTGGTAGATGCGGAAATACGTCAATTGCCCGAACTGCTCAATGACCGTCTTGAAGGCCATCGCCACCAGCGGATCGGACGACGACGTCGTCAGATCCACGCGGATCGGCTCGACCTGCTGACCAGGCTCGGCGGCCGCCCTGGCCTTCTCGGTGGCCGTGACGTCCATCGCCGTCATCTGGCGATCGAGCGGACTCGGCAAATAGCGGACGACGGCGTCCAGCAGCGGCTGGACCCCCTTGTTGCGGACGGCCGTGCCGCAGAACACCGGCACGAGTTCGTGGCCGAGCGTCGCTTCGCGGATCAGTGCGTGCAACTGCTCCTTCGGGAATTCCTGCTCTTCGAGGAGCGCCATCATCAGTTCGTCGCTGAACAGCGACAGCGATTCGAGCATCTCGGCGCGTGCCGTCTGTGCGGCGTCCAGGAAGTCAGCCGGGATGTCGATTTCGACGACGTCTTCGCCCTGCTTGCCCTCGAACGTCAGCGACTTCATCTCGATCAGGTCGATGATGCCGCTGAAGTCGTTGCCCGCGCCCATCGGCATCTGCAGCGGGACCGGGGTCACGCCCAGCTTGTCTTTCATCTGCCGGACGACGGAGTAGAAGTCCGCGCCGGTGCGGTCCATCTTGTTGACGAATGCGACGCGAGGCACGTGGTACCGCTTCATCTGGCGATCGACGGTCAGCGACTGGCTCTGCACGCCGCCGACGGCGCACAGGACCAGGATCGCGCCGTCGAGCACTCGGAGCGAACGCTCGACTTCCACGGTGAAGTCCACGTGTCCCGGCGTATCGATGACGTTGACAGTGTGGTCGCCCCAGTGCACCTGGGTCGCGGCCGACGTAATGGTGATGCCGCGTTCTTTTTCCAGCTCCATGAAGTCCATGGTGGCGCCGGCGCCGTCTCCCTTTACTTCGCCGATCTTGTGGATGCGGCCGCTGTAATACAGGATCCGCTCCGTCAAAGTGGTTTTGCCGGAGTCGATGTGGGCGGAGACGCCGATGTTGCGGGTGAGGCTGAGTTCGCTCATGGGACTGGTATGGGAAAGACGGTGGTCCTGGCCGGGACGGTTCCCGACTCAGGCAGGCAGTGGTACCGGCAACGCCGGGGCGACAGGGGGCGATCAAACGTCGGAACGGGGAGCGCCCGGGATCAACCGGGGTAGTTTTCGCCGTCGTGCGACGAGGCAGGCCGCCGGGAGCGGCGGTGGCCTTGGGCCGCCCAGAACAGCGGTGGCCTGAATCCGCCAATGTCCGTCCGGCCGCTTTTGGGCTGCGGCCGAGCAGGCGTCAGGCCATTCACCGCACGGGCGGCTCGGAATGGGCATCCATTGGCAGGGTTCCTTCTTCTGGCAACACGAACGGCCCGGGTTCTACAATCTGATCGCGGCCACACTGCCGGATCACCGCGCCCGGTCTCAGACCGGATCACCGCATCAGTTCGGTCCTAGCATGACCGCCTGAAAAGCTGCAACGAGCGCCGTATCCGTCAGCAGCTTCGAATGCGTCCGCCGGATATTATCGCAACCATCAGCCGCTGGGAAGGGGGAATCTCGTGTGTTTTGCGTGAACTGCCAACGGGTTCCGGCGAGAACGGGGTTGATGGTTGATCGTTGATGGTTTATCGAGGAGCTGCAAAGCGGGGAGTCAACGGCGACTGTGTGGCCAGAATGACCGAATGTCCAAATGTCGAATGACTTACAACCATGGCGCGGCGACGAGTGGGTGAGCCATACGCAGCTCCTGCTGAATTCCTTCCGCCGCTGGACCGGACGCGAACTCCTGACCCAATGCGGCACCCCGACAGAGGACGCTCGCGCCCTGTTCGAGGCCCCCTTCGTCGTCGTCTCGCACGGCACGCAGCCCGACCCGATCCTCAACTACGGCAATTGGACGGCTCTCGAACTCTGGGAGATGGACCTCGACACTCTGCTGCAGACCCCGTCGCGGCTGACGGCGGAACCCGTTCATCGCGACGAACGGGCCCAGCTGCTGAAGCGTACCACTCGCGACGGGTTCGTCGACGACTACTCCGGCATCCGGATTACCTCGACCGGCCGCCGCTTTCACATCGCCACAGCGATCGTCTGGAATCTGATCGATGCCGACGGCCGCTTCGCCGGACAGGCCGCCACGTTCGATCATTGGGACTGGATTGAGTAAAGCGGAAAGCCGAATGCGGATCGGCCTCACCGACCCCGCTTGCGGCTTCGCGACTAACCCCCCACAAACGTCGCATAGTAGAACCACAGCCCCGTGAAGGACGTCAGCGCCAGGTCGGCCGCCGACGCCCAGCCCAGCGCCTTGTGCAGATCGCTGTGCGGCCCCGGCACGGGGGGATCGGGAAACCGCCTGAGTGCCAGCGCGATTGTCGCCGCCCACAGAAACGGCGTGCTGATGGCGAACACCAGGTGCGTTTTCAACAGCAGCGCCGAGTTCTCCAGTTCGGCCTGGCTGCGCCGCGGATGGGCCGGATCCTTGTTGACGATATTTCGCCAGCCGCCGTGCAGCCGCATGTCGATCTCGAATGCCGTGACCGCCACCAGCAGGATGCCCGCCAGCAGCATCTGCAGCCGCTTGTGCAGTTCGTGGTTCCGCTGGAACTTGACGACGATCACGCTGTAGGCCAGCAACGGCACCAGCAGCACCAGCGCACAGACGACGACGTCGAGCATCAGCGACGCGTCATTGCCGAGAAATCCGTGTGACATGGAGCGGATTATAGGCGGCTCGGCAACTGCGGCAACGTCGTGGCTGCAAAACCGCGAGCGGCGATGACGGCGGTCCGCGGCTTCGCTGGCGGTTTCGCGGCGTGCAATTGGCAGCGGGCGCTCGCGTTTCGTAGACTCCCTGCATGACTCACGGACGAATCTACGGCATTATCCCGGCCCGGATGCAGTCGTCGCGACTGCCCCGCAAGATGCTGCTCGCCGAGACCGGCAAGCCGCTGCTGCAGCACACGTGGGAAGCGGCGTCAAAAGCCGCCGCCCTGAGCGAGATCATCATCGCTACCGACAGTCGCGAGATTGAGGACGTCGCCCGCGGCTTCGGCGCCCGCGTCGAGATGACGGGCGAGCACGCCAGCGGGTCCGATCGCATCGCCGAAGTCGTGAGACGCTCCTGCCAGGATGCCGACATCATCGTCAACATCCAGGGGGATGAGCCGGAGGTCGATCCGAACGTCATCAACCGGCTCGCAACGGTCCTGACCGACAAGCCACAGTTCCCGATGGCCACCCTGGCGACGCCGATCGCCAGCCGGTCGATTCTGGACGATCGCTCCAACGTCAAATGCGTGCGGTCCC
>JAEUIG010000235.1 GCA_016795125.1 Planctomycetaceae bacterium
CGCACACCAGTCGCCGCATCCGGTCCATGCCCTGCTTGAACTCGGCTTCCCACGTGCCGAGCTGCGCCGCCGAAGTGTCGTCCTTCGCCAGGCCCTCGTGGATCGCATCGGCTGCGAGCTGGCCTGATTTCAGCGCCAGCAGCACGCCCGACGAGTACAGCGGATCGAGGAACCCGAACGCATCCCCCACCAGCACCCAGCCGTCTCCGGCCGCCTGGCGGGAACGGTACGAATACTCCTTGGCGGCGCGGAACTCCGCGGCGCGCCCTTCGGCCTTCTCAATCCGCTCCTTCACGCCGGGACAGCGATCGACCTCCTCGAAGTAGATTGCCTCGAAATCCTTCGTCCCCCGGTTCTGAAACAGGTAGTCGTACGCGGCCACAACTCCCACGCTGACGACGTCGTCGTGCAGCGGGATGTACCAGAACCAGCCCTGCTTCCCCTGCGTCTGAATCACGACCGTCGCACCCTCGTCGCGGCCGGAATCGCGCGGCGCGCCTTTCCAGTACGTCCAGATCGCCGCTTTCTTCAGCTCGGGATCCCACTCCCGCAAGCCGAAACGCGACATGATCATCGAACTCTGCCCGCTGGCGTCCACGACCACCCTCGCGCGGACTTCGCGCTGGCGGCCGTCCTCCAGTTGCACGCGCACGCCGACGGCCCGAGTGCCTTCAAACAGCACTTCCAGCACGCGGGCGCCTTCGTGCGCCTGCACGCCGTTTTCACGGGCGTTCGCCATCATCATCGTGTCGAATTCGGCCCGCTTGACCTGCCAGGTCTGCGAGCATTCATGCGGCTTATGCTCCATGAAGTAGAACGGCTCCGACAGCCGGCCCCGCTGGCTGACGAACTGCACGCTGTACTTCTTGACGAACGGGCTGCCGCGGAGCTTGTCCAGCATCCCCAGGCGTTCCAGCACCCAGTACGTCTCGGGAATCAGCGATTCGCCAATGTGGTAGCGCGGGAAATGCTCGCGCTCGAACAGCTCGACGTTCCGGCCCTCTTTGGCCAGCAGCGTGCCGACCGTCGTTCCGGCCGGCCCGCCGCCAATGACGACGACATCGCAGGCGTCGCGATCTTGAGTGAATTCCGGGGACGCAGTCTGGCTGGCAGAGACCATGAAGTTTGACTGACCGATTGCCGCTCGCTGATCCGGTCGACCAGCCGTGGCATGGGGGCGTGCGCCGCGGCGGAGTGGTTTACGACCGTGCAGAAACGTGGAGCGTGGTAGGATGTTGTGGTATGCTCGCACCCTGTCGCCGCGGGGGCGGCCGACGGGTTAACCGCTATCGTAGCAACGGCATTAACCGGGGTGCCACTGGCTTCGCCAGTACAATTTGACCGCAGCGTGTTTTCTCGACACTGGCGGAGCCAGTGGCACACACGACAAACCAGCGACCTCTCAGGAGAACCGCGAATGTCTCTCAATCGCCGCAACTTTCTGCGTCATTCGGCGCTGGCCGCTTCGGCTGCGACCGTCGGCCGCGTGGAATTCGTCCGGGCCGACGAGCAGAAGCCGAGTTCCAGCCCCGCCGAGAAACTGGGGTACGCCGTCGTCGGCGTCAACGGCCAGGGAGGCAGCCACCTCCAGGTGCTGGTCGAGCGCCCGGACGTCGAGATCCTGTACATCTGCGACGTCGATGAAGAGGTCGGCAACCGCCGGGCGCAACAGGTCGCGGAGAAGACCGGCAAAGCCCCCAAGTACGTCAAGGACTTCCGGACGGCACTCGAAGATTCGGCCGTCAACTGCATTTCGACCGCCACGCCGAACCACTGGCACGCACTGGTGACGATCACCGCGCTGCAGGCCGGCAAGCACGTCTATTGCGAAAAGCCCGCCAGCCACAACGTCTGGGAAGGGCGGCAGATGGTCAATTGGGCCCGCCACCAGAACCTGATGTGCCAGATCGGCACGCAGTCCCGTTCCAGTCCCAGCCTCCACGAGGCGGTCCAGTACCTCCGCGACGGCAAGCTCGGCGCCATCCAGTACGCCGTCGGCACCTGCTACAAGGGACGCAAGAGCATCGGCAAGCTCGATCAGCCGCTGCAGATTCCCGCCTCCATCGACTACGACCTGTGGTGCGGACCCGCCGCCAAGGTCGACCTGTACCGCCCCAGGGTGCACTATGACTGGCACTGGGACTGGAACACCGGCAACGGCGACATGGGCAACCAGGGCATCCACCAGATGGACATCGCCCGCTGGTTCCTCGGCGAGATGCAGCTCTCACCGAGCATCACAAGCATCGGCGGCCGTGTCGGATATTCCGATGCCGGCAATACGCCGAATTCCCAGATCGTGCTGCACGGCTACGCAGCCGCGCCGCTGATCTTCGAAACCCGCGGACTGCCGAAGGCCGGCCTCAAGTGGGAAGACGGCATGGACGAATACCGCGGCTCGCGCGTGGGCGTCATCGTCCAGTGCGAACAGGGCTACGTCGTCATCCCGAACTACCACGCCGCCCACGTCTTCAACAACGACGGCACGGCGGTGCAGTCGTTCGATACTGACGGCGACACGCTCGCGCGGCACCACGGCAACTTCATCGATGCCGTCCGTGCCCACAACCACGAGCTGCTCAACGCTGATATCCTCAACGGGCACTTGTCCAGCGGGTTGTGCCATACCGGCGGCATCTCCCACCAGATCGGTGCGAGCGCCCCGCGCGAGGAGATCGTCCAGAAGCTCCAGGGACAGGAACTGTTCGCCGATTCCTTCAACCGGCTGGCTGACCACCTGCTCGCCAACGGCGTGAACATTGAGGAGTCGGTCCTGACGCTTGGCCCGACGCTGGAGATGGATCCGGCCACCGAGCGGTTCGTCGGCAACGAAGGGGCGGACACTCTGCTGACCCGCGAATACCGCGCCGGATTCGTCGTCCCCGAAGCACCGGCCTGATACGACCTCAACGAGCCACGGGGTTCATCCCCGTGGAACGACATTACCCTCAGCACCCCGGCTGTCCACAGCCGGGGTGCTTTCGCTTTGGTAGTGGTCAGACAATTAGCGGTTGTCGGAGCAGTAGTGGTCTGACCATCGATAACTGTCAGGCTCCGAGATCGTGAGCACAGCAGGAATTCGAAGGGCCAGATTTACCACGGAGTGCACGGAGGTCACGGAGAGTAGCAGACCTGAGGATTCGCTGACTCCGTGTTCTCCGTGCACTCCGTGGTGAGCTACTTTTCGTGAGTTCAAGTGCGCGTGGCTGACCAATAGCGCTGGTCAGAGCAGTAGGTCAGGCTCCGCGTGACATAACACGCTCGCCACATAAACTTGAACCTCAATGCTGCGCGCGCGAGCAGCACGAACTCCGTCAGGCACAGCCTGACCTACTAGTGTGCCCGCCGTATTGCGACTCGCTATTCCGCTTCGCCAGCCCGCTGCGAATCGCCAGAAACCCGGTCCAGGCGCTCCACGCCAGCCCAATGTTGCAGGCCCAGACGAGTCCTGTCAGCGAGCCGGGCCACAACCACAGCTCCACGGCAATCCAGGCATAAAACACCAATCGCGGTCGCACCAGCCAGGCATACGGGCAACGCAGCGCATTGCGCGCCATCGCAAACAGCGCCACGACGGCATACAGGAAAATGAAGCCGCCCCCCGCGAGCACTCCCAGACGCCCGCTGAACATCAGCGTCAACGCCACCGCTGTGACGACCGTCTGATCGGCCATCGTGTCGGTGAACGACCCCCGTGGCGATGCCGTCCGTTGCCGTCGTGCGAGAGGACCGTCGAATCCGTCCAGCAGCACATGCAGGACGAGGCACAGCAATCCGGCCACGCTGCTGTAGGCCCACAATCCGCAGCAGGCCAGTCCGGCCGCCAGCGACAGCAGCGTGACCTGATCTGGCGTGACCTTCCAGACGGTCAACCGGTCGAGCAGCGAGGCCAGCCAGCGGCCGCGCCACTCCTGCGTCAGTTCCATCCATTTTCGCTCGCCCGCCGAGTAGCAGTCGGCCGACGGCACAAAGCCGCACCTTGTCAGCAATTGCGAGTTCATGGGAGGCAGTTCCTTGCCGGTCCCGGCGTCGGGAGGTGTTCGGTGGGTCAACCGGGAAGGCGAGGTCGGTGACGGGAACCAACGCAGTTTCTCTGAGAAAGTTCGGCGGAGACAGGTTGGAAAAACGTGTCTCCGCTGGCACGGGAGACTGTCCTCGGAGGTTCGTTCGTCGAACGCCACGCGATCGCGGCGAGTTTGGATTCGCCGGCAACGCCGGTATGCTGTCCGGCTGTCCCTCCCCGCCGCCGTCCCTCCATTGAGTGCCGCATGCCGTCCAGCGACTCCCCCGCCATCGCGCCCGAAGTCGCCCCCCTGACGCGCTTGCAGCAGCATCACGTCCTGTGGATGGCGTTTCTCGCCTGGATGTTCGCCGGGCTGGAACTGCAGCTGTTTATCCTGATCCACCTGCAGATGATGGACGGCCTGCTCGGCAGCGGGTTTGAAGACAAGCTGGCGACGCTGTGGTTTGCGCGGTTCCAGGCGGCGTTCCTCTTCGGGGCCGCGGCTGGCGGCTGGCTGTTCGGTTCGTTAGGGGACAGCATCGGTCGCACGCGGTCGATGGGACTCAGCGTCCTTTGTTACTCCGGCTTCACGCTGGCCTGCTACTTCGTCGACTCGGTTCCGGCGATGATCGTGCTGCGGTTCCTGGCGTGCCTCGGCATCGGCGGGGTCTGGCCAAACGCGGTGGCGCTCGTCGCCGAAGCGTGGCCGTCCGCCTCCCGCCCCTTCCTGGCCGGCCTGCTCGGCGCAGCAGCGAACGTCGGCGCCGTCCTGCTCGGAGTCATCGGCTACTCCTGGCACATCACCAACGACGACTGGCGCTGGACCCTGCTCATCGGCGCAACGCCCTTCCTGCTGGGAATCTGGGTATTGATCGCCGTTCCGGAATCGCGGAAATGGCTCGCAGCGCGCCAAGCGACCACGACTGCTGCGCGGAGTTCGTCGGTGGGAGAAGTTCTGCGACCGCCGCTGCTCTCTACGCTGCTATTGGGAATCGGCCTCGGCGCGGTGCCGGTGGTCGGAACCGCCGCCAATGCGAGCTGGGTCAACCCGTGGACGTCGAAAGTTGCCGAGGCGACTTCCGGCGGCGCGGCGAAGAAATCCCCGCCCAACCCGACGAGCAAAGCGCTCACCATGATCAATCGCTCGGGCGGCGGCATCCTCGGCAGCCTGCTGGGAGGCATCATCGCCAGCCTGTTCGGCCGCCGGCTCACGTACTTCCTCATCAGCCTCGGAACGCTCGCCCTCAGCAGCTGGATCTACGGCTGGATCGATCCGCTGCACCCGCACTTCCAGTGGTACGTGTTCGCGTACGGGTTCATCGGCGTGGCGTACTTCGGCTGGCTCCCGCTGTTCCTGCCGGAGATGTTCCCGACGCGCGTCCGCTCAACCGGCGCGGGCATCTCCTTCAACACCGGCCGCATCATTGCCGGCATCGTCGTGCTGACAACCAGCTCGATCGTCGCCGCCGCAGGAGGCGACTACGCCGCCATCGGCTTCTGGAGCGGCATGATCTACGTCGTCGGCATGCTCATCATCTGGCTCGTCCCACGCAAGGCACCGGTGCTGGCGGATTGACGGACGGGAAAAACAGGCGGGAACGGAGAAAACAGAGAAGGGCGAAGCAGGAGGAACTGCGAAAAAAACGAAAGAGTGAAGCGAGCCTCACACTGACAACGGCAGCCTCGAAGAGGCAACACGATGTAGCCGTGGGCGTCAGCCCACGGGGCTCGTCGATGGAGTTTCCCGTAAGCCCCATCGGGGCGACACTACGACCGCAACTGTCGCCCCTGTCGGGGCTGGCTGCCACGATTTGGCGAGTTCCGGCGGCTGACGCCGCCGGCTATGGCATGTCGGTCCTTCGGACCTTTCGCACTCAATCAGCTCATTCCGTCAGGCACAGCCTGATCTACTGCTCTGACAACCGCTAACTGTCAGCCACGCCCACTTGAACTCACGAAAAGAAGCTCACCACGGAGTGCACGGAGAACACGGAGTCAGCGAATCCTCAGGTCTGCTATTCTCCGTGACCTCCGTGCACTCCGTGGTAAATCTGGCCCTTCGAATTCCTGCTGTGCTCACGATCTCGGAGCCTGACAGTTATCGATGGTCGGACCACTACGGATGAAACCGCAGAGCAAACAGGTCGCAGTCGTTCATCACGAACCGCAGCTTGACCGGTTTCCCGGCGAGTGAACTCACGTCCGGGCCGGTATTCCATTGCACGTCCCGCTCGATCTCGTTGCCGATGACTTCGACGCAGTCGTCCAGCGCGAAGCCCGGAATCGGTTGCCCCTCAACATCCTGAATCTCAACCCGAATTCCGCCGGCCGCCGATGTCGCAAAATTCAAAGACAGCCGGTTGCCATCGAATGTGATCGGCCGCGTCACCAGTTCCCCTCCCTCGAATGGAGCGCGCACCGACGCAATCCCGTCCAGTCGCATGGCGTAACGCTGCAGATGCGCCGTCGGCTGGCCATAGTCCTGCTGGACATACAGCGACATCTCGGTCGGCCCGGTCTGCACGATGTTCAGCGCCGGGTAGTTGGTGCGCGACACCCAGTTCTTCAATCCGATGCCGGGCCGGATCAGGCTGCCGAGAAACGTGCGGTCATAACGATCGCCGCCGCGCGACGTCAGCAGCACGGCGTCCGACGTATCGTGGAAGTAACTCGGATGCACGCCGATGGCCGCCGCCTGTTCCTCGTTGATGACCTGCCGTCCCGGCATGAACCGCGCCGCCGTCGCCAGGTAAATGTGCGGAGCACGGAAATAGGCGTGCGTCTGGTTCGTATACAGGTGCTGACTCGGCCGGCCGGACTCCGTGTCGCTGTAAATCATCTGCACCGGCTCCGTCCAGGTGACGAAGTCCGCCGACGTGCTCCGCGCGATCGCGCGAATCCCGTCCACCGCTCGCCGGTAGTACAGCACGTAGCACCCTTCTGCCTCCGACCAGAACGGTACGTTCTGCGAATCGAACACCCAGTCGGTGTCCTTGAACACCGGTTCGTCGCGCAGCTTCGTCCAGCGGAGGCCATCGGCGGAGACATAGCCAATCAATCCACTTGTCGCCGTACCGCCGACCGCCTTGTAACGTTGTTCCGGATCGGCAGCCGGATTCCCGTCCAGGAATGGGCAGAAGTTGTGTGTGACCGGAGCCGCATCAGCGAGAATCACGTTGTTGTCACGCGTCCCTTTGACCTCGAACAGTCCCAGGTTCGGCTTCGTCCACGTCAGCCCGTCGGTGGATTCGGCATAGCAGGTCGTCTCCGCTTCGCTGCCGTCGGCGCGGGCTTCCGGCAATCCGCGGTAGTACATCCGCAGCGTGTCGCCGTCGCGAATGATCGTCGTGTAGCCGCAGAACAGTCCCTCCCACGGCTTGTCGAAGGCGATGACCGGCCCGGAATCGCGAGGTTCATGCAGGAACAGTTCCGCTCCGTCGAGCGATTCGATGAGGAACCGGTCGACGAACAGTTCGCGCCGCGATCCGAGTTCCACGGGAGTTCCAGGCTCGGCGGCGCCGAGAATTCCAGTGGCCACCAGCAGTGCGGCAGGCGCTAAGCAGCGTGCGATCAAGTACATCAGTCGTCTCCGAGGCCGGGGAAGTTCAAGCCACTCCAGCGTGATCCGCATGCTAGTGTACAGAGGGGTTCGGTGCGCTCAATGCGGGCGCGCGGCGGGTATTGGCTGCGCCATCTACTTGCAGTTCGAGTGCTCACTCTACGCCCGCGAAACGGGCTGCTAAGATTCTGCGGGCGGAAAACGGCAGGGAGACGGGAAGGAAACGACGTGCCGATTGCGAGCTTGCTCGTCATTCAGGGAGTCGACCAGGGGACGCGGTTCGAAATCGAATCGGGGCGAATCCGCATCGGTCGCGGCGCGCAGAACGAAATCCGCATCCTCGATACCGAGGTCTCCCGCCGCCACGCCACGCTCGCCTGCCAGGCAGACCGGTATGTCCTCCAGGACGACAACAGCTCCAACGGCTCGTTCGTCAACGGCCAGCCCGTCCGCTCCCAGGTGCTGCGCAATGGCGACCAGGTGCAGGTCGGGCGCACGATCCTGCTGTTCCAGCTCGCCGGGGCGGACGCCTCCTCCCTGGTTGCTGAGCGCGTCGACCTGCTCAGCGAACCGCGCGACGACCGCTCGCAGATCATCGGCTCGCTCGACAGCGCCGCCGGCTTCACACTCGCGCAGCAGGTCGCGGCCGGAGTCGCTCCCGATCACGCCGATGCGTCGCTGCGGACGCTCTACCGGATCAGCGAAGAAGCCGTCCGCCCGTCCGCCAGCATCGACGAAGTGCTGCAGCGAATCCTCGATCTCACGCTGGAGGCCGTGGGCGCCGACCGGGGCTGCATGCTGATCGCCGACAGCAAGACCGACCGCATCGAGCCTCGCGTGCTGGCACATCGCGGCGAGACCGACGTCGGCGAGCGCATGCCCATCTCCACCGGCATCATCGAGTTCGTCATCAACAATACGCAGGCGGTCCGCACTTCGGATGCAGCGCACGACACCCGCTTCGATCCCGGCCGCAGCATCCTCGAGGCCGGCATCCGCGAGGCCATGTGCGTTCCGATGCAGGGACGCTACGAGCTGCTCGGAGTGATCTACGTCGACACCACCACCCGCGCCCAGGACGCCCTGTTCGGTTCCGCGCCGACCCACCGCTTCACCGACGAACTCCTCACGCTGCTGCTGGCCATCGGGCGGCAATCGGCGCTTGCCGTGGAGAACAACCGCTACCAGCAGGCGCTGTTGACGGCCGAACGGCTCGCCGCCGTGGGCCAGACGATCGCCACGCTCAGCCATCACATCAAGAACATCATGCAGGGGCTGCGCGGCGGCAGCTACCTCGTCGACTCGGGCCTCAAGAGCAAGGATGAGGAAACCATCCGCCGCGGCTGGGGAATCGTGGAGCGGAATCAGAATCGCATTTATTCCCTCGTCATGGACATGTTGACGTACAGCAAGGAGCGGCGGCCCGAGCTGGCGCTCGCCGACGTCAACCAGGTCGTCAAGGAAGTCTGCGAACTGATGCAGGGCCGCGCCGACGAGCTCGGCATCACGCTTGACGTGCAGCTCGCCGCACGCGTCCCGAAATCATTGTTCGATGCGGAAGGCATGCACCGCGCTGTCCTCAACATCGTCACCAATGCATTCGATGTGCTGGAAGAGGCGCAGGGGGGCAAGCTCCAGGTGGTGACCGGATTCGCACCCGCGGAAGAGCAGCTGTTCATCGAAGTCATCGACAACGGCCCGGGCATCCCGGACGAAGAGCTGCCGCGCTTGTTCAGCCTCTTCGAATCGACCAAGGGCGCCCGCGGCACAGGGCTCGGGCTGGCCGTCAGCCAGAAGATTCTCCGTGAGCATGGCGGAGAGATCAGCGTCGAGAGCGCACAGGGGCAGGGGACCTGCTTCCGCCTCGCCTGGCCGTTGCTCAACGAAGAACGTCTCCGCGCCGATTCCGCCGAGTACGACGCGCTGCCTGACGCCTGATCGACGCGAAACTGCAAGCGTGATCGGTCGACGTTCGCTAAGATCGGGGCGTCCGGGGCGAATACCGACTGCCATCTTCAGGACCCGTGCGGCCTCCATGTCCCAATTCGATCCCACCTCGATCACGCGACCCGATCCCCGCCTGCTGCGGTACTACATCCTCACCGCCCTGCTCACCGGACCGGCGTTCCCCATCGTGATGCTGCCGCTGTACTTCAAGTACGAGACGCTGAAGTACCGCTTCGACGACAGCGGGATCGCCATGTCATGGGGCATCCTGTTCCGCAAGGAGGTGTACCTCACGTACCGCCGTGTTCAGGACATCCACCTCACGCGAAACCTGATCCAGCGCTGGTTCGGGCTGGCGACGGTCGCCGTGCAGACTGCTTCCGGCAACGCGGCGGCCGAAATGAGCATCGAAGGCATCCTCGCCGCCGACGATCTGCGCGACTATCTGTACACGCGCATGCGCGGCGCACGCGGCGACACCGGCGCGGTAGTTACGCCTGCGGGAGCACCTGTCTCGTCGGCCGACGACCCGACCGTTCTGCTCCGCGACATCCGCGACGCGCTCCGCGCGCTGGCCCCGCGTCCGGAGCAGACGCCATGACAGCCCAGATCGAACACACCAGCGCCCGCCTCTACCAGGGACTGTGGGGTATTCTGGCGCGATGGTTCCGCGTGCCGGTTGAACCTCCTGCGCTGCCCGGCGCTCCGGGGGACGCCATCAGCACGTTCCGCCCCGATCCTTCGTGGCTGCGGTATCTCCAGTTCCGTTTCTGGATCGGAATCGCCTTCGCGATTCTCGTGATCTTCGCGAACTCGCTGGCAGTGCTGATCGCCGAGTTCAGCGTCGGCGTCGTCGTCTTCCTGGCAGAAGTACTGTTCACGATCGTCCCCGCCGTCGTGGCATTCGTCGCCCTGCACCTCCGTTACGACAGCACCTGGTACGTCATGTCCGACCGCAGCCTGCGCATCCGCCGCGGCATCTGGGTGATCCACGAAACCACGATTACGTACGAGAACATCCAGAACGTCAGTGTGAACCAGGGTCCGCTGCAACGGTTCTTCGGCATTGCCGACGTCCTCGTCCAGACGGCCGGCGGCGGAGGCGGCCAGCAGCAACCGGGGCAGCCGGCCGGCGGCACACACTCGGGCCTGATCGAAGGCATTAAAGACGCCCCGCGGATTCGCGACGTCCTCGCCAGCCGCATGCGACATTCCCGCAGCGCCGGTCTCGGCGACGAACATCACGAACACGACCACGATGCCTGGTCGCCGCAGCAGATCGACCTGCTGCGCGACATCCGCGACGTGGCACAGAGCCTCGCGGCAGCCGGACGCCATTGAGCCACCGGCGTTGATTCCCGTGGCCCGAAGGACACGTCGCGATCCAGTGCATCGCTGCTCGCGCTCCACGCGCCGGGGCTTCCCTTCGGTCCAGCCCCGGCCACCCGCCGCGTCGATGCTGCGAGCGTTGCTCTCTCCTCTCCCTACGGGAGAGGGGTAGGGGCTGAGGGCGAGCGACGAGCGGCATCCCCGACACCACAACCTGTGAGCGTCCGGCAATGCCGCTCCTACACGCCGTTCGCCTCCCGCAGCGCGTCATACAGCGGATTGATGTACACGCTCATCACGATCCGGAAGATCAGGAAGATGATGATCGCCGCGATGCCGGTCCAGATGAGCCAGCCGGCCGCGGTGGACAGCGCCCGCAGGCTTCGCCGCGCCTGGTCTTCAAACTGCGGACTCAGCCGGTGCAGCGTCTCCGGGACCGTCCCCGAGGTCTCCCCCACGTGGACGATCTCGATGAACTCCTGTGGAAAGAGCTGGCTGTGCGCGAGGGCCTCCGTCAGATGCTCCCCTTCCATCACGTCGCCGATCACCTGCGGCGCGCGGGCCACGAACGCGCCGTTCGCCGTTGCCTTGAAGCTGGCGTCCAGGCTCTCGTCGATCGGCATGCCCGCCTCCTGCGTCAGGTGCAGCGCCCACGAGAACCGGGCGATGGCGAACGATCGCAGGCACCCGGCCACAACCGGAATCCGCATCAGGAACTCGTGGATGATCTTCTGTCCGTGCAGCGACGAGACCGCCAGCTTGTAACCAATGTAGAGCGACGCCAGCACCATTCCCCAGAACGTCAGCCAGGTGATTGCCCCCGTGGCGCCGGTCAAACCGAGTCCCAGGACGTCCAGCGGACGCGAGCCGGTGCTCAGCCCGATGATGCCCATAATGAAGATCAGCCCGGCGACGATGAGAATCGCCGCCGCAAACTGGATCACCGGCATCGCGATCTGGCCGTAGAAGTCCTTTCGCAGCCGCAGATTGTTCTCGTAATGCTCGGCCAGCGCGCCGAGCACCTCCGGCAGCGAACCGGTCTGCTCCGCCACGCCGATCATGTCCAGCATCAGGTCCGGAAACACGCCCGTGTGCGCACGCAGCGCCGTTTCCACGTCCTCGCCGCTCCGAAGTTGCGCCCCCACGTCCCGCATCACTCCTTGCAGCCGCGGGTCCAGCGCCTTGCTCGCTGCGAGGTCGAACGCCTTGATGATCGGGATCCCCGCATGCAGCGAGGTCGACAGCCCGCGGCACAAGAATGACACCTGCCGAAGTGAGATGCGCGAGCTGAACATGGACGATGGTCAATGGACGATGGTCGACAGCAGGGAGTCCTTCCCTTTGCTCCTCTGCCCCTTTGCCCCTCTTTTCAGTCCTTCCACCAGCTCGCGCCTTCCCCGGCCGCAAACTCCGGCACTTCCGGCAACGGCGTTTCGCTGACCTCCGTGTTCTCCGCCGCCTCGGTGGTGCGGACATTCCGGTTCTGCGCAATGAGGCCGACGTCCAGCACCACGCCGCCGATCAGGCCGAGCATCGTTCCGCCGCGGGCCGGGCGCGTCGTCGCGTCCGAAGGCACCTGCTTTGGCACCGGGCACACGGGCACCACCGCCCGGTCCAGAATCACGTCGGCGCGCCAGCCGGTCCGTTCCAGCACGCCGTCGTTACGCAGCAGTGCCGCCACGACCGCCAGGTCAAACAGGTTCTGCAGCTGGGCGAACACCGGATTCTTCTCTGCCAGCTCGGGATAATGCTCCGTGAACAGTTGGGCGAACTGCTGTGTGCTCGCCCGTGTAAACGCATTGTTCGACCGGCCGCCCCCCGCGCTGACTCTTTCCTCCTGCGCCATCAGCTGCACGCGCTGCCCGGTGATGTGATAGGCGTTCCCGTCTTCCGACACCTGGACCGGATCGTACAGCGGGGCAAACCACCACCGCTGCATGCTGTTGCCGGTGGGAGACAGCAGCGACAGGTGACTCTTGATCCCGCGCACACGGGACGGCTCCGTTCCCAGCGCAATCCGTTTCATCGCGAAGTCCGCGTCGACCAGCGTCAGGGCATAGTGCGACTCCGGTGGCACTCCCCAGATGTCGACGTTTTCCATCCCCAGGATCTCCGCCATCTGCGAATACCGGCGCTTCGCGCCGGAGGACGACGTCGGCGTGCTGTTGGCCTGCACCCACCGCTGCAGTTCGGCCAGCCGTCCCTTGTCGGGATCGATCGAACAACCGATGGAATCCTGCCCGCGAAACACGGAGCGGAACGCCACCACCAGGTGATCCAGCCGGATCACCGGCCGCCCGGTCGTCAGGCCACGCATACGGCCGGCTTCGTCCGGAGCGAAACCTTCCGCTGGTCCCGCGAGGAAGACGTCCTTCGTCTCCGGGTTGACGAACACATAATCGATCCGCTGCAGTCCGGCGACGTATTCCACTTCCGGCGGCAGCGACTGACCGGCGTCGAGAGCGGCGGTATAGGCCTGCTCCAGCCGCGGCAGCGAAACCAGCCGCATCGCCGAAAAGGCCTGCAGGTTGTCGTCCAGGTGTTCGTTCGCGAAGGCTTCGCTGCGCTTACTGTTCAACTCCCCCGCACGGTCGATCCCGCGATTGGGACGCACGACTCCCTGGGCATCGATCAGGATTCCACTGGCGTTCTCGTCGTCAGGTGGATCGGTCTGGGCATTCGCCACCGAACACAACGCACACAGCATCACCGGCAACACGGCACGTCGCAGGCAGGGCAGAAACGGCAGCTTCATGAGGGGGCCTCGGAGATGTGGCGGCGCAATGTCATACGCACATGGCCCGTCGAACGCCGGAATTATATCCGACGTCGACCCCGTGGAATACGGGTTTGCGCGATTGCACGGGCACAGAGCAATCGAGTGGGGCGAACCACGGTCAGCGGCATTCCCGATGAGGCGCTGTCGTGCGCAACCGCCCCAACGGGGCGGCGGTCTGTAGCCAGGGGTGAAGCTCCGTTCGCCGTCCGGCGAGCGGAGCGAAACGCCTGGTCCGCTCGAAGGAACGCCTCGCCCCGGCAGGGGCGACGGTGCTGAACGACCCGAAGCGGCGTCCACACGGACAATACGCACTCCCGGGCAATCAGCGGAACAAGTGCGTCCGCTCCGAATACGACTGGCTCCGGGCGGAATGCGGGCCGGAAATCGCCGGCGACCGCAGCGACTGTTCCCCTTCGGCCAGGCCCGTCTGTGGCTGCAGATGCACCAGGCGCGGCCGGAACACGACCACCAGCAGCAGCGGCAGGTACCACAGCAGGTACACCCCGCCCTGCGTCGGATACCAGAACTGCGTTGCGACGACGATCGCCGCCGAAGCCGCCGTCAGATGTTCCAGGTCCTTCCGGCGCGGCCAGAACGTCAGCGCTCCCAGCAGCATGAAGAACGTCACGATCACCGGGATTCGGTAGCCCCTCAGTTCGGACGTCCAGAAGCCCAGTTCTCCCATCGGCGCCTCGAACGACAGCATCTCCTCCAGGTGGATCGTCCCGATGGTCCGACGGACGAACGAGTCTGATCCCGGCGACGTCAATGCGGCGATGCCCAGCACAACCCCTGCCACCAGCAGGAGCGCCGTTCCGAACTTGAGGGCCCCGCGCCGTCCATAGAATGCCGCCCAGACCGGCAACAGGAACACCGGAAAGAACATCACTCCGCAGGCCAGCCCCAGCAGGATTCCGGACACCATCGGCCGCCGGTAGGCGACCAGCGCCCAGACCGTCAGGGCCGACGGAAGGACGTGGTTCACTTCTCCCACGTCATACGCGGTGCACGGCAGCAGCAGGTACAACGTGGCCATCGCCAGACCCAGCTGCATGTCGCCAAACAGGTTCCGCCCGACGAGCACCAGTCCCAGGATGACCAGCAGGTGTGCCAGCACGGCCATCGCGCGCGCGGCCTGCTCCTGCACGGCGAACTGGTCGCCGATCGGCGCGTACAGCAACGGAGCGACCGGTCCGGCCGCCAGGTGCGACTCTTCCTGCTCAATGTCCTCCCGGCCATCGACCAGGTTGTTCGCCTGCTGCAGCGTTCGGGCCGTATCGGGCGTCGGGCCCCGATTAATGGCCTCCATTGTCAGCAGGCCAAAAGCCGCCACGCACAGGAACGCGGAGCCGGGAGCGTTCAGGTTCTGGCCCAGGTGCGGGCGTCTCCGCAGAAGCGGATCGGCCAGCAGGCGCAGCAGGAACAGTCCGGAGACGGCAAACAGCCAGGAAAAACCGATCCCAGCCGTTTCAGTGTCGCGCACCAGCAGCAGTCCGACCGGCGCAGCGACCAGCAGCGCCAGGTCGAAGTTGCGCAGCGACCAGAACCGGTTAAAGCGGAAAAAGACCGAGACGATCAGCACGAGCGACAGGTAAAACCATGTCGCCGGGCTGACCTCATACCCGGGAGGGAACGATTCCATAGACCGCATTCAATCCAGCAGGCTCCGCCGCGCAGTCCCCCTGCGCGACAGCCGGCAGACTGGCGAACGCCAATCGGCCAACATGCGGCTGCGCCGTCATCCTTGAATGATGCAGCCCGAAGAAGACCCCACTCTCAGCCTGCGTCCTCGGGCGAACACTGTCGACCGCCGTTTTTCAGGGCAAGCTACCCAGCCACGAGTCACTTGCCACGAGTATCCGGCGGCCGGCCGGATCGGTAATGTGACCATCAGGATTACAGGATTTCGGCGTCCCTGCAAGGGTTCGGCACCCCATCCGCCCCCCCGGACGCCGTTCCCCACGACTGGGAGACCGGTCGCCGGAACTGGCAAGGTCCGGCAAAAGACGTGGCCCGTGCGGGATTTAGCGACGGTACCGGCGCGGCACAGTGTTCAGCGGCGAGCCAAAGGTGACGCTGCGGTCCTTTCAATCCAGTGCCAAACATCTCCGCATTGTCCGATGAAAACGTCCGCACTCGCCCCAGCGGGGCGACCGACGGTAGCCAGGGGTGAGCGGAGCGAAACCCCTGGTCATCGATCCCACACGAAGCCTCGCCCCGGCAGGGGCGACCGAACACGACCGTTAAAGCAACAGACCAAGGATGCGGGCGCGTATTGTCCGATCCGATTTCGACTCCGACGCCGACTCATGCCCGAATCCCCTCGCATCCTGCTCGTCACTCCCTCGGCCGTCCAATTGCGGCCACCCTCCGACTTCGTCACCCACGTCACCCTCAACGAAATCGCCAGCCTGCGATCAGGGCCTCGTCCGCCCGACTTTGACTTCCTCATCCAAGGCGCGGCGACCGGTGAAGTCGCCACCGAAGTCCTGATGCACGCCATCAACGGACATGACGGCGAGTCCACTCTTCTGCTGCCGCTGGACACCTACGACTGGCTCAATCACGTCCCATTCTTGCCGCCTCGCATGTTGGCCCTCTTGCCGGGAATCGGCCGCGGAGTCCTGATGGTCGTGCCGAAACAGCGTTGGATGGATCTGCAGAAACCCCCGCAGGATGCCAATGTCCGTGAAGACCTCGCGCGATTCAGCCGTCGCGAGTTTCCAATACAACTGGCGCCGGCGACGCAACCCGTCGCGAGCGCTGTGCACTCGTTCATTCCGCCCCTGCTGGCTCCCAACTCACGCGGAAAGCATACTTGGAGTCGCCCGCACTTCGACAAGTTGTGGCTCAACGACATCGAAGGCGACGCCGCGGCCGCGACAACCGTCCGTGCCGGTATTGCCCAACTGAATGACCTCCTCGACGAAAGTCACAACCTCGCCCAGTCCATCGAAGGCCACCACGACGGCGATTACTGGCACGCCATCATGCATCGCCGCGAACCGGACTACGGCAACTCGAAATACTGGTTCCGGCACGTCGGCCAGCATCCGGTCTTCGGCCAGCTCGCCCCGCGTGCCGCCGACACCCTCAACAACGCCTCCGCCGACATTCGTTCCCACTGGGCGCCAAAACTGAAGGTCGACTCCAACTGGGACCCGTTCGCTTTCGTCGACCTGTGCGAAGCCGCCGCCCGCGACGAGGACTCCTCCCTCGGCCTCACCGCCCGCCGCATCCAGTGGCTCGAAATGCTCCTCCTCCTCAAACACTGTTGCGACCATGCTGCAACCTGTCACGAAGCAGTTCAGATTCTCCCGTCCCACGACGAAGTTGACGCAAAGGCACCAAGTCACGAAGACTCGCAAAGAAAAGAAGAACGTTAAGAGCCCATCCGAGAACTCCAAACCAACCGGGTGGCCGGGGTTGGAGCAACGCGAAACCCCGGCGAACACACACCGGGGCTTCCCTTCGGTCCAGCCCCGGCCACCCCGTTCCGGTTTCCGGATAGGCCCTAAGTCGAATGAGGTGACGAGCCGGGATTCGATTCCCAGTTCGCCTTGATCCGATTGCCACCCATCCCTTGTCTTTCTTCTTTGTGCTTCTTTGAGGCTCTGTGGCTTTGCGTCAATTCTTCTTCCCTTGAAACGTACACGTCTTCTTCCCTTGAAACGTACACGCCTCCTCCAAGCGTCTTGACCCGCGCCGATCGATCGGTGAAACTCGATGCGTTCCGACGCGCAGGAGCCGCGTGATGCCCGGACTGTCGATTCTCGGTTCGCCGTACCGCCTCTGCGACGGCGTCGCGCGCCGCGACGTGCTCACCGCCGGCGCGCTGGGAATCGCCGGACTGTCGCTGCCCTCTTTGCTGAGGGCGAAAGACGCCACCGGCCTCGCCGCGGCCGACCGGATGTTCG
>JAEUIG010000847.1 GCA_016795125.1 Planctomycetaceae bacterium
GAGCTACCACATCCAGGGTTTCCGGGGCTGCGGCGCATGGACGGCCGGCTCGTCCTACACGCAGGTCTCCGTGGAAGAATCGCGAGCCGTACTCCAGGAACGCATCAACCAGCGACGTGCCGAGGCCGCGAGCCATGTCGAGAGTGAAGCAGCCGCCCCTGGGGATGGCGATGCGCGTCCCTCCGGGACACCACAGCAGGATGATGAGCGGCGCCGCGAACGACGCCGTCGCATGCAGCAGCGCGAGTCCGAGCGTCAACAGCGCGATGGCGATGAACGCTGGGACGGAGACGAACCGCGCGGCGATGACTCGGAACGCGGGTAGCGTGCGAAACCGTAAGCGACGTGCGGTGCGGCGTCGACAATGGACTGCACCCGCTTACGGCCGCTTGAAGACCTGGCCTTCCTTCATCACGAAGGTCACCTTCCGCATCACGCTGATGTCCGCAAGCGGGTCGCCGTCCACCGCGATCACGTCCGCGAGTTTGCCGGGTTCCAGCGTTCCCAATCGGTCCTCGATCCGCAGCAGCTGCGAGGCCGTCAACGTGGCTGCCTGGATGGCGGCCATCGGCGTCATGCCGCCGGCCACCATCAGTTCGAACTCCCGCGCGTTCTCGCCGTGCGGGGAAACGCCCGAATCGGTCCCGAAGGCGATCTTCATGCCGGCGGCATGACCCCGGGCGAATACCTCCTGGGCGACCGGGCCCATCCGTGCCGCCTTCTCGCGCACGACATCTGGAAAGTAGCCGGGTTCCTGCGACATGCGGGTGACGAAATCGCCGGCCATCAGCGTCGGCACCCAGTACGTGCCGCGCTCCTGCATCTGGTGCATGATCTCCTCGGTCATGAACGTCCCATGCTCGATGGAATCCACTCCGGCGAGCACCGCCCGCTGCATTCCTTCCGCGCCATGGGCATGCACCGCAACTGTCATCCCGTAGTCGTGTGCCGTCTCGACAATCGCTGCCAGTTCTTCGTCCGTGAACTGCGCGTTCTGCCCGCTGCTGGCGAGACTCAGAATGCCGCCGGTCGCGGTCAGTTTGATGAGGTCGGCGCCGTCCTTGTAACGCTGCCGGACGGCCTTGCGGGCCTCATCCGCCCCGTTGACGACCCCTTCCACGACAGTTCCATCCCGTTTGAACTCACCCTTCAGGCCGTTTGTCGGGTCGCCGTGCCCGCCGGTCGTCGCGAGTGCCGCACCGGACGTGAAGATCCGTGGTCCGGGCACCCAGCCTGCGTTGATTGCCCGTCGCAGCGCGTACGAGTTGACGTTATTGTCGCCAAGCTCGCGGACAGTCGTGAATCCAGCCAGCAGCGTGGCCCGCGCGTAGATCGTCGACCGTAGCGCGTAATCCGACTCCTCCATGAAGAACTTCTCAGTGTACGCCTCCTTCGAATGCTGCCCGATGAGATGCGTGTGCATGTCCATCAGTCCCGGCAGCACAGTCGCATCCTTGAGATCGATGACCGAATCGTCCGGTCCGCCGGCGGCGTAGCCGGATTCAATCCGCGCGATCTTGCCGCCTTCGACGAACAGCGTCACCTCGGTGCGCACTTCGGCGGCGCGACCATCGATCATCCGGCCGGCATGAATGATTGTCGCCGCCGGCGCCAGAACCGGGACGAGCAGGAATGCAACGACGAACGTCAGCGTGGCAAGGAGTCGACGATTCATGGCACACGGTGCAGGCGTGGGTGCGCGGGCGAAAACGCCAGCATCACGCATCCAGCACACCGAATCCAGTCCGCAGCGAGGGTCGAAGCGATTCAGACCAGCAGACCCGCAGTCTCCTCGAACCCGCACAGCAGGTTGAAGTTCTGCACCGCGACGCCGGCCGCGCCTTTGATCAGGTTATCCAGCACGGCCAGCACGAGCACTTTCCCACGGACGACGCGGACCGTCGCATCGAAGTAGTTGGTCCCGCTGACGTCCTTCGTTTTCGGCAGGTGCTCCACGATCCGCACAAACGGTTTGCCGGCGTAATACGTCCGCATCGCCGCGAGCAGTTCCGCCTGGGTCGCGGTCCCGGTTGGCGTCGCATAGATCGTCGCGAGGATGCCGCGGTCCATCGGCGTCAGGTGTGGTGTGAAGATCACGTCGACTTTCTGCCCCGATGCCTGCGACAGCACCTGCTCGATCTCCGGCGTGTGCCGGTGATTGCCGACCGAGTACGCGCTGATGCTCTCGTTGCACTCGGAGTACAGAAAGTTCACCTTCGGCGCTCGCCCGGCACCAGATACTCCGCTCTTGGCATCGATGATGATTCCTGTCGGCTCGACATAACCACCGGCCAGCAGCGGCGCGAGCGCGAGGATCGCCGTGCTCGTGTAGCACCCGGGATTGGCAATCAGCGACTGGCCCGGAATTCGCGCCGCGAACAGCTCCGGCAGGCCGTACGGCGTGCTCCCCAGCCGGGTCGGATCGGTGTGGACGTGCCCATACCACTGCTCGTAGACCGCCGGGTCATTGAGCCGGTAATCCGCGGAGAGGTCGATCACCTTCAGTCCCGCGGACAGCAGCTTGGGAATCGACTCCATGCTGGCGACGTGCGGCAGGCAGCAGAAGCACACATCCGCGCGCTCGGCCAGCTGTTCGGCCGACAGATTCTCCAGCTTCAGATCGAGCCGCCCGGTCAGCGAGGGATGGACTTCCGAGACGTGCCCGGTCTCCGTGCGGCTGGTCAGCGCCGCCACCCGGACTTCCGGATGCCGCAGCAGAATCCGCAGCAGTTCCAGCGCGGTATACCCGGTGGCTCCCTGGATGGCGACTCGAATCATGGGGCGAAGATCAATATTCGAAGGTCGAATTCGCTTGCGGTTTCGCAGCCGCACGTCGATCGCATTCTACGACCCCGGATCGACGCGGCAAGTTCGCCCGAATGCCGGTTCGGACGTTCTCTGATGCTTTGAAAAACGCCCCCGTAACCGTCAGAATTCGGTTTGCGCTGCTTGTTTCGATTCTGACTCTCCAACGGAAGTTCCACGATGCCCAACGTCGCCCAGCTCGCCGCCGCCGCCCTCTCCGAAACCGATGGCCTCCTCCGACTCTCGCCGACCTGGGTCCCCCGGTCGTTCCTCCAGCCCGGCCGGCGTTTGAAGCTGCACCCGCACGATTACTACGCCCTCGGCACCCACCGCGGCGGCATCGATGAACGCTGGTTCGCCTCCACGACCGAAGCTGCCAACGAGAACCGCAACCACGACGAAGGCCTCAGCTACTGCGTGCACGGCAAGGAGAAGTTCCTCCTGCGCGACGCCGTCGCCGAACTCGGCGCGGAACTCGTCGGTGACCACATCTGGAACAAGTACAAGCGCTGGCCGGTCTACTCCAAGTTCTTCGACAACATGGGGCCGATCCCCCACCACATGCACCAGAACGCCGCCCAGGCCAAGCTCGTCGGCCAGGAAGGGAAGCCCGAGTCGTACTACTTCCCGCCGCAGCTTAACAACGTCGGTAACAACTTCCCGTACACGTTCATGGGTCTGGAGCCGGGAACGACGAAGCAGCAGGTCGTTGACTGCCTCGACCACTGGAACGACGGCGACAACGGCATCCTCGATCTCTCCAAGGCCTACCGCCTCAAGGTCGGCACCGGCTGGCTGATCCCGCCGTGCGTGCTGCACGCACCCGGTTCGCTGCTCACCTACGAACCGCAATGGGGCAGCGACGTGTTCGGCATGTACCAGTCGATCGTCGAAGGCCGCGCGGTGCCGCGCTCGCTGCTCACCAAGGACTTCCCGAAGGAGAAGCACGACGACAACGCGTACATGGTCGACGCGCTCGACTGGGACAAGAACGTCGATCCGGACTTCAAGGCGTCCAACTACCTTGAGCCGATCGTCGCCGCTGGCGGCGAGAAGGACGGCTGGGTCGACAAGTGGATCGTCTACGGCAAAGTCGACGGCGAGCAGCTCTTCACGGCGAAGGAACTCACGCTGCAGCCCGGCGCGAAGTGCACGATCAAGGACGGCGGCGCGTATGGATGGATCACCGTCCAGGGCAGCGGCCGGATCGGCAAACTCAAGCTGCAGACGCCGGCCATGATCCGCTTCGGCGCGATGACCGAGGACGAAGTGTTTGTCACCGCGAAGGCGGCGGCAAACGGCGTGACATTCGAAAACACCGGCACCGAGCCGCTGGTGGGGTTGCGGTACTTTGGCCCGGATGCCCAGCCGGGGGCGCCGATGAATGGGGCGAAGCGATAGTCTGATTTGAGGCAGACCGCAAGGTACGAGTCACCAGCTCAATGGAGACGCGAAATGCCCAAGCTCACTGAAGAACAGGCGATGGTTGGGCTGCGACAAATCTGGCAGGACGTTATTGGTCGTCCGAAGGATTTGGAAATCCCGAACGCGGATGACAACATCGTCGACTTCATGAGGGACAGCCGTCACTTCGACAGCCTCGATGAAGTCGATTTTGTGATCGGAATGCATACCTTCTTTGGCGAGAAGGTGACGGATAAGGATGTCATCAACTGGTTCAGCGGTGAGATTCGCGATCCTTTTGCCAAGAACTTTGAGCAATGGGAGCGCGATATCAAACCGACCCTGACATTCGGCCGGTTAGCACAGTGGATCTGTGAGCGCGCGTCAGCACCGTCGTTCGCTCCGATTAACATAGCCGGCCGAAACTGCGGGCCAGCGGGTGCGTTCTTCGGGATCGAAACAACCGTCGAAGAACTCGCACCCGGAGTACGATTCCCGCCACGAACGCCGATTCTCAATCGCCTGCGGGGCAACCAGCTGGAACTTGTCTGGAATCGACTGAACGCGTATGCCAGCGGCGGACTGCCCGACCTTCATTTCCGCCACCGAAA
>JAEUIG010000303.1 GCA_016795125.1 Planctomycetaceae bacterium
AGTGGATCGTCGCTTCGACGGTCTCGTTGCCGCCGCCGAAGCTGTTGAGCAGGATGTGGCGGAACTTGGTGACGCTGTCCGGCGACAGGCCGCCATCCAGCAGGGCCTGCGCCATCGTCTGGTCGCGGGTGATCTGCCGCAGGTCGCCATTGCGGAACAGGTACGCGCGCGAGTCGCCGACGTGAACGACGACCGCCTGGCGGCCCAATAAATGCGCCGACGTCCATGTCGTCCCCATGTCGGTGGTCGACGGATCATTTTCGCTCCGCTCGCGCAGCGTTTCGTGGATGCGCTGCACGTACGCGTGGACGCGCTGCTCGATCTGCTGCGCGTCGGGACTCGTCAGCTTCATGACCCAGCTCGTCGCCTGACCGGCCAGTTCGAGCATGGTCTGCAGGGCGAGCCGGCTGGCGAGCTCGCCGGATTTCATGCCGCCCATGCCATCGGCGACGATGACGGCGTGTGACATTGAGTCCGGGGCGGGCCGGTCTTTCGGCAACAGGCTCGACTGCAGCAGTTCCAGACGCCGCTCCATGCGGACGATCGCGTAGTGGTCCTCATTCTGCTCGCGGACGCGGCCGACGTGGCTGGCTGCGCCGAATGTCATGGGCAGCGGAGATCCGCCCGATGCAAAGAACAGTTCGGCGAACTCCGCCGGCGATTCCATGATCGACGTGTCCGCGTGCGGATCCCGCATGGCCCTGTGCTCCTGATTCGCCGGTCGAGGATGCAAATAACTCCACGATGATACTGCCATTCCGGGCTTCTGACATGCCGGCCGGCCGAAAATGCAGCCACGTCGAGGGGATCGATGCTCAGCACGCTGGTATGCTGTGTTCGGCCTGCCCGTGTTGGTCCCGTTGGGACTCGACCGCGGGTGGCAGCATCCATTCGCAATGAATCGATCGGAATGCAACGATGCCGCAATACTTGGCGCTGTCACTCGCTGCGTTCAGCATGGCGTTGTCGGCCGGCACGAGCCTGGCCCAGGACAGTCCGTTCCCGGCGCGAACTTACGAACGGGACGGACTGACGATTACGGTCGGCTCGCCGCGGATGATCATGCGCGGGCCGATGTTTCCCTGGGCCATGCTGTTCGATGACGGGTCGATTATCGTGATCGCCTCATCGGTGGAGGAAGGGGGCGCGCCCGCCTACATCCGCTCAACCGACCGTGGCGAGACGTGGCGGCCGTTCCTCCCGCCGCCGGGCTACTGCATTCCCAACGTACAGCTTGCCGACGGCACGTCGCTCAATTGTTCGTCGGCGCCGCCGCCGATCGCCGACCGTCCCGGCTATTACCAGACAGCGCGTTATGAATCGAAGGATCGCGGGCTTTCGGCGACGTTTACCAGCGGCACGCTCTACATGCCGCCTGAGATCTGTTCGCCGGAGAAAGTCCACCAGTTCCACGGCAACACGATCCGCACTGCCGGCGGCAACCTGCTGGCGGTCCTGCAGGGAATGGAAACGGAACCCGCGCCCGGCTGGCCGGAAGGAGGACAGACGCCGTACAAGTGCTACATGGTGAAGTCGACCGACGAGGGACGGTCATGGAATTACATCGCCCACGTCGCCAGCCTGCGCGATCTGGAAGGCGAAACCGCCGCTGCTCTCAAGACCGGCTGGCGGACGTGGGGTGCGTGCGAGGCCCACATCACGGAACTTGCCGACGGCAGGCTGGTGTGCGTCATGCGGACGTTGAACGACGACCTGCAGCCGCTGATCGGCGAAGCGACCGACTCCTACCGCGACCTGTTCCAGACCTTGCGCGGCGCCGACATCTACAAAGGCTCGCTGAACCTGCCGGACGACACGTTCTATTCGCTCAGCCCGCCGACGACTCCCGTCCTGATCTGCTATTCGGACGACGGCGGCAACCACTGGACAAAGCCGGCCGCCATGCGCGAGGCCCGCGGCTGCATGCCGCAGCTTGCGTACGACGGAAGAATACTCGCACTCTCGTCCGGCGCTCTGCACTATCCCCGGTGGGGGAACGGGATCGTCTTCAGCCTCGACGGCGGACACTCCTGGACCGAGTTGATCAATTACGCGCCGTACTTCACATCGGGTTACGGCAGCCTGCTGTCGATCGCCCCCGGGCGGTTCCTCGCGATCTTCGACTACGCCGCGCCGCAGCCGTGGAAGGACCACACGGCTCACTGGGTCGGAGCGGTGGAGATCACGGTGGAGCATCGGAAGCCCTCGTCTGGACCATGACATCGCCGTGGCCTTTGAGGAGCAAGCCGACGGCAGACAGGCCATGTTCGATGACGTGTGTTGCGGCGCTGTTCCCGCATTCTCGGTGGTATGATGCCCGCATGACACATGCACTCGTCCGCTGGCTGTCGAAGCGCATCGCCAGGTGCACGGCCACCGTGGCGCTGTTGATCGCGTCCTACTTCGCGAGCGCGCCGTTTGTCGTCGTGACGACCAGGCTCCGCGCTCCGGCCAGCCGGGCCAACGAGCTTGTGTACTGGTACTACCTCCCGGCCCTGGCATACCAGGGGAGCGACATCCCGGGTTCAACGCTGTATGAAGGTTACTATGACGGCTGTGCACGTCACGCGGCACAATACTGGGAGCCGCGGTAGCACGGCTGGCTGATCAGGTTCATTCATTTCGAGAATCGGAACTATGGCTCGAGTTTGGGGCATCGCCGTATCCGTCGTGATGTGCGTGTGCGCTCCGGTCACTTATGCCGGTCCGCCGGCTTATGCCGAACATCAAGACCTGTCGTACTCTCTCGATGAACAAGGACAGCGTCACGCGATCCAGTCGCCGGCCGACTGGGAACAGCGTCGGGCGCAGGTCGTTGCCCACATGGAATCGGTGATGGGCCCGCTGCCGCGGCCGGAGACACCGGTTCCACTCGAGATCGAACAGCAGGAGGAAGTCGACCTGGGCGACGGCCTCGTGCGCCGGCACATCACCTATCACACCG
>JAEUIG010000357.1 GCA_016795125.1 Planctomycetaceae bacterium
CGCCGCGACCCTCATCACCGGCACCACGCTGATGGACGTGGCCGCCCGGCGACAGGTCGCTGCCGGCGGTCTGCAGGCCATTGCCGATTCGCAAGACCCGCTGATCCAGCTGGCCCTGTCGATCGATCCTCGGTCTCGTGAACTGCGGGCGACATTCGAACAGCAGGTCGAAGAGCCGCAACACCAGGCATACGCCAAGATCGCCGCAGCCCGGTTCAAGGTGCTCGGCAGCTCGACCTATCCGGATGCGACGTTCACGCTGCGGCTGGCGTTCGGCACGGTGAAGGGTTACGAAGAGGGCGGGCAGCAGATCGAGCCATGGACGACAATGGGCGGCGCCTACGACCACGCCGAAGCGCATGGCAGCGTGCCTCCCTTCAAGCTGCCGCAGAGCTGGCTGGAGCGGCGTTCGCAGATCGATCTCGCGACCCCATTTAACTTCGTCAGCACGGCGGACATCATCGGCGGCAACTCGGGCAGCCCGGTCGTCAATCAGCGGGGTGAGCTGGTCGGCATCATCTTTGACGGCAACCTCGAATCACTGGTGCTCGATTTCGCCTACACCGACGACGTATCTCGCGCGGTCAGCGTACACTCCAGCGCCATCCGCGAAGCGCTGCGGAACATCTACAGCGCGGAATCGGTCGCGGACGAACTGGGACGTTGATCGAGAGAGAGGTCCGAGTTCGGAAGCGACGCCCGAGTTGCAATCGAGTCTCTCTCCCCGGAAGAAACGCGGTCGCTAATGAGAGTGACGTTGGGGGCCGAAGACCATTCTCTGTTCGGCACTCGGACGGCGTCGCGGATTCGTCGACTCTCTCTTTGAGGAGTGCGCTGCACTCGGTGGAGAGGGGAAATTCGTCGTGCGCTCGTTGCCAGGAGTTCCGCCCGGTCCGCAGGTCGCCGGCTGAACTCGCGGTGCAGCGCGACCTTTGGCTACACTCGCTGAGGTGGCTGGGTCCGCAGTTTCTCCGTCAGCAACCGACTCAGACGCCGCTTCCGGACCGTTGTGCCACTCATGTCAACCCGCGAACTGGTGCTGGAAGGAACGCGGGATTACCTGTGGACGGCCGCGTTCGCGGTCGCGGCCCTCGTCGCCGCCGTGTGCCTGACGCTGTTGTTTCAGTACGAGCGACGGCTCATTTCTCGCCGGCTGGGCGTTGGGCTGCTCGCGCTCCGTCTCGCGGCCGTGGGCGTGCTGTTGCTCGCGCTCCTGGAGCCGCAGCTCCGGACGTCGTACGAACGTCGGCAGGCGGGGCGGATCGTCGTCGCCGTCGACGTATCGCAGAGCATGGAGACCGCCGATAAAGCCCTGTCCGATGCGGAACTGCTCCGCCTCGCGCGGGCGCTCGGGATGATCGGCAACGCAGCCACCGACGCGCAGCTCGATGCATGGCTGGAGGCGCTGGAGGACAATCGCGCGCCCGGCTGGGTCGCTCCGGACGAGGCGCAGGACCCGGAGAAATCCGCCGCGTTGGCGGAAGCACGATTGCAGTCGCTTCGCGACTTGCGTCGCGAACTCACGACGTTGCCGAGAACGGAAATTGCCCGGAGGCTCCTGACAGGCGGACGACCCAATCTGCTGGATCGGCTCGCCGCGATTGGAGATGTCGAGCAATTCCTCTTTGCCGCCGGCATCAGCGAAACGACGGTCGACGACCTCGCAACACAAATCGAAGCTCCCCCGGCAGCCGCAGGAGTTGAATCCTCCGACCTCGCGCAGCCGCTGAGTTCCGGCGGCTCCGATGCGCCGCTGACCGCCGTCGTCATCCTGTCCGATGGTCGCGACACCGTTCACAAGGACGTCACGGAACTGGTGACCGCCGCGCAGAATGCCGGTGCGCCGGTGTTTCCGGTCCTGATCGGCTCCGAGCACCGGCCGAGGGACATCGCCGTGGTTGCGATCGACGCTCCGGCCACGGTGTTTCTGAACGATCATCCCGTCGCCCAGGTCAGCCTGCGGACAACCGGCTTTGCCGGCCAGTCGTTCGATGTCACACTGACGCCCGAGGGAAGCGGCATCGATGCCCAACCGATCACGCAGTCGGTGACGCCCCAGGCGGAAACTGCTGAAGTGCGGTTTGATCTGCCCGCCGAGTCCGTGGGGAGGCGACGGTATGCCGTCAGCGTCGCTCCGCAGGCCGGAGAAACGAGAGACGACAACAACTCACGGACGTTCGCATTCCAGGTTGTGAATGACCGCGCACGCGTGCTGCTGGTCGACAGCGACGCCCGTTGGGAATTCCGATACCTCGTCGCGGCGTTGCAGCGCGACAAGCGCGTGCAGGTCGATCCGGTCCTTTTCCGGCAACCGTACCTGGGGCTGCTGCCGGACACGTTCTTCCCACGCAAGTTGTCGTCGGCGACAGAACCGGAAACGGACAGCGGGACGCCGTTTGAGCAATACGACGCACTGCTGATCGGCGATCTCGAGCCACAGCAACTCTCGCCGAACGACTGGGAGAACCTGCAGCGGTATGTCCGCGAAGCAGGCGGCACGCTGGTCTTGATGGCGGGCAAACGCTTCATGCCGCTGGGGTATCCGGCCGGGGCGCTCGCCGGCCTGCTCCCTATCGAACAGCCGGAAGTCGTGGGTTCGACGCCCGCCGATGCCCTGCTCCCTCCGCAGGATCGCGGGTTTCGCCTGCAACCGACGCCGGACGGCGAAACGGCGGGAATCCTGGCGCTCGACGGCGACCAGGAGCAGAGTCGTCGCATCTGGAGCCAGCTTCCGGGACATGAATGGGGGCTGCGCGGCCGGGCGAAGGCGGGCAGCACGGTCTGGGCGACGGCCGTCCGGGCGGGTGAGCGGCCGGACCTGCAGGCAGAGCGGTCGGCCGCCCTGATCGTGGAGCAGCATCTCGGCGCCGGCCGCGTGGTGTGGATCGGCATCGACAGCACCTGGCGCTGGCGGGCGCACATCGGCGATCTGTACCACCACAAGTTCTGGGGCCAGCTGGTGCGCAGCGCGGCGGAGTTCAAAGCGGCGGCACACAACGACATCGTGCAGTTCGGTCCCGATCGTCCGCAGATCGACGCCGGAGACTCCGCGCTCTTCCGGGCCCGCTGGTCGGAATTGTTCCTGAAGCAGCATCCCGAGCTCAAGGCCCGGGTCGAACTCACACGCGTCGATGTGGCGAACCAGGACGGCGCCGTCGTTGCTCTGCTGACTCCGCATAAAGAGCGGTCGCACGATTTCGAAACGCGCGTGCCCGGCCTGGGACCCGGTGAGTATCGCGCCCGGCTCGTCGTCGACAACGCCGGCGAGCAGTCGGACGACATCGCGGCCGAACTGATCGTTCGCGCGAAATCCACTCCCGAACTGGCGGACCTCACCGCCAACCGCGCGCTGCTGCAACGCATGGCCGAAGCCAGCGGAGGCGCGCTGCTGCTGCCCGACCAGCTGGACAAACTGCCGGAGCAACTGCAGGGGAAGAATTCGACTGAGCAGATCCGGCAGTCGCTGCCCCTGTGGAATCACTGGAGCGTGCTGCTGCTGTTCTGTGCGCTCGTCGGAACTGAATGGCTCCTGCGCAAGCTCAATGGCCTGCCGTAACCCGCTTGCGGTTTCGCAATGCCAGTTACACCAGGTCGCTCAGCACGTTGCCGCGACTCAGCGGCAAAGGCCGGCCGGCCGGGTCTTGCAGTTCGCGGTGTGGCTCGAGTCCGAGCCGATCGAAGATCGTCGCCGTGATGTCCTCCGGTGCAACAAGTCCTTCGACCGGATAACCGGCGTGTTCGTCCGAGCGGCCGACGACCTGGCCGCCGCGGATTCCGCCGCCGGCGAGCGCCACGGAAAACACGTTGCCCCAGTGGTCCCGTCCCGCAGCGGCGTTGATGCGCGGTGATCGGCCGAATTCGGACAGGACGGCCACCACGGTCGTCTCCAGCAGCCCGCGCTGTTCGAGGTCCCCCAGCAGCGCCGAGAGCGCCTGATCCAGCGGCGGGACGAGCACGTTCTTCAGCCGGTAGGCTTCATCAACGTGGCTGTCCCAGCAGGGATTGTTCATCGGCTCGTCGGGAGCGCGGAACCAGTTCACATGGACGAAGCCGACGCCCGCCTCGACGAGTCGCCGCGCCAGCAGGACGCTCTGCCCGAACTGTCCGCGACCATAGCGGTCGCGCGTCTCGGACGTTTCGCGTTCGAGGTCGCACGCGGAACGGGTCTTCTCGGTGCTCAACAGGTCGTACGCCTGCTGGAACTGTTCGACATAGGGTGCACTTGCCGGCCGCGCGTCTACTTCCCGCAGTTGCGACTCGATCTGCTCCAGCAGCGTGCGACGCTGTGTCAGGCGACCGAGAGACACATCCGCCGCGAGACGAAACTGGTCGATCTCGAATCCCGCCGACGCCGGCTCGCAGCGGAACAGCCAGGGATCGGCCGCGCCGCCGAGCCAGCCGCTGTCCTGGCCCGGCCAGACCGAACCGTCGGTATTAAAGATGCGGTGCGGCAGTCGCACCGAGGGGAGCGGTGCTCTGCCGCGCCGCATCTGTTGAACAACCGCCGCCATGGTGGGGTGATCGTTCGGCGCGCCGGGATTGGCGTTCTCGACCTGCTTGGGGATGTGCGGCACCCCCGTCAGCATGTAGTAACCGGAGGATGAATGTGCATTGTCGCCGGTGACGACGCTCCGGATCAGCGCCAGCTTGTCCCCGTGCGACGCGGTCAGGGGCAGCAATTCCGAGACATGCATGCCCGGGACGCGCGTCGCGATTGGTCCGAACTCACCGCGAACTTCCGGCGGCGCCAGCGGCTTCGGGTCCCACGTTGAATGCTGCGGCGGCCCTCCCATCAGGAACAGGACAATGCAGGCCTTCGCCGGCCGCCCGGAGACAGCCGTGCTGCCGCCGGCGATCGCTGGCAGCAGCGGCAACCCTGCCGCGGCCAGGCTGCCGGCGCGCAGCATGGCGCGCCGTGAAAGCGGCTCGCAGAGCGATGGCGGTCGGTCGTCGATGACGAACATGCCGAGCGGTTCCTTCGGTTCAATACATTATCATCGGCTGATGCGTGTCCCGCAAGGTGAAACAATGTTGAAGTTCCGTTGGAGTTCCGCCTTCAGGCTGCCGAAATGTCGATCGACTCTCGTCAAGCAGCCTGAAGGCCAACGGCTGAACTCCAACGGGTCGTTGGACAAACAGCGACGCGCGGCAGTAAGTTGTGATCCGCCGGAAGCATCCCCCGGTGCACTTGCTCGCGCCCCGACAACGACAAGCGAGATCCATGCGGAACTTCGACTACGCCGCACCAGCGACCCTGGCCGACACGGTGAAACTGCTCGCAGGCCAGAATGGCCGTGCCCGCCCGCTCGCCGGTGGAACCGACCTGATTGATCACGTCCGCACGGGCCGGCTCGCGCCGGACATCGTCGTCGACATCAAGCAGGTGCCCGAGCTGAACATCTTCGAGTTCGGTCCGCAGTCGCTGCGGCTCGGCGCGGCGGTCCCGTGCTGGCGGGTCTACGGTTCGGACGCGATCAAGGCCGATTACGCGGCGCTGGCCGACGCCTGCATGATCATCGGCGGAATTCAGATTCAGAATCGCGCCTCGGTCGGCGGCAACCTGTGCAATTCCGGTCCGGCGGCGGATTCAACTCCCGCGCTGATCGCGCTCGGAGCGGTCTGCGTCATTGCGGGAGCGCAGGGGTCGCGTGAGGTTCCGGTCGAACAGTTCTGCACCGGTCCCGGAAAGAACATCCTGCAGCCGGGCGAACTGCTGGTCGAGCTGCGGATTCCGAAGCCGCCGGCGAATTCCGGATCGCACTATCGTCGGTTCATTCCGCGCAACGAAATGGACATCGCCGTCGTCGGCGTCGGCGCGAGCGTGGTTCTCGATGCCGCAAAACAGACGATCGTTTCAGGGCGCATCGGACTCGGAGCTGTCGCTCCGACACCGTTGTTCGCGGCCGCCGCGAGTGCCGCGCTGGCCGGCAAGCCGGCGACAGAAGCGACGTTTCGCGCGGCCGGAGAAGCCGCGCGGCAGTCGATTTCGCCCATCGACGACATGCGCGGCACCCGCGAGTTCCGACTGCAACTGACCGGTGTGCTCGTCGAACGCGTTCTGACCGCCGCCGTTGAACGCGCCCGCAGCCGTTAAGACTTCGACAGATTCACTTCGCCTTCGAGAACGACTATGGCCACGACTCGCGTCGTTACCGCCACGATCAACGGACGGGAAACCTCGTTCCTGTGCGAGCCGCGGCAAACGCTGCTGGAAGTCCTCCGGGACGTCCTCGACCAGACCGGCACCAAGGAAGGCTGCAGCAACGGCAACTGCGGCGCCTGTACGGTGATCCTCAACGGCCGGTCCGTCGTCAGCTGCCTGGTGCTGGCCGTTGAGTGCCAGGGGGCGACGATCGAAACCGTTGAAGGACTCGCCACCGCCGATCACCTGGCGCCCATTCAGCAGGCGTTCCTCGAGAACGCCGCGCTGCAGTGCGGCATCTGCACGCCCGGGTTTCTGGTCGCCGCGACGGCACTGCTGCGGGAGAATCCCAAGCCGACCGAAGCGGATGTCCGCTGGCATCTCGCCGGCAACCTCTGCCGCTGCACCGGCTACGACAAGATCATCCGCGCGGTCCTCGACGCCGCAGATCGCCAACCTGCCGCAACCTCGAAAACCTGAGCACCTGTCAAACCGCCACCGACCGTCGCTTGCGGTTTCGCAGCTCATCGACCAAGCGGCGCGCTGGCGAGCACCGCGTACTGCGAACCGGCCGGACTCAGCGTCGATTTGTAGAGCGAGACGGCGTCGACCTCAAACTCTCCCCAGCCGGTCGCAACGTGCTGCTGCAGTAAATGTCCGAGCGGCGGCGGCGGTCGCTGCTTGATCCGCGCCAGCGTGACGTGCGGGCGGAACGGCCGGTGATCGGCGGCAAACCCAGCGCGACTCGCGACTTCGTCGATCCGCTCAAACAGCGTTTGCAGTGCGGGCGACTCGATCCCGGCCCACACGACATTGGGACGGGCGGGGTTCGGGAATGCGCCCAGCCCCTGCAGTCGCGCGGTGAACGGAGGCAAGTCGCGCACGGCGAGCGCCATCTCCGGGCCCAATGCCGCAGCGGTCTCGACCGAAGTGTCGCCCAGGAATCGCAGGGTGCAGTGCAGTCCTCGCGGCGAGGTCGCTTTCACCGCCGGCGCCATCAGTCCAAGTTGTTTCAGAACGCGCGCCAGCTCTGTCGGACAGGGCAGTGAGAACGCGATGAACGTGCGAATGGGCATCTTGCGGGCCGCTTTGCCGGATTCTCGCGGATCGAGAGGCAGCGGACAATCGGATTGCGGCGCCAGGGCACGCGGTCGCGCGAAGACTGCGTGAAAGCGCAGGGAAGGCGGGTCGTGCACACTTGCGTTTCTGCGCCGTTCCGCGTGAAATGGCAGGCGTGCGGCGTTCGCCGCGGGCACTTCTTAGAGGACTGTATCGCTTTCGCGGAGGTAACCACCTGTGGCTTCCGTCACGCAAGGGTATCGCCTGGAGATGGCGCGCTCCCATGCCGTGCTCAGGCTCGATCCCGAAATGGGGAGCGCAGCATGGGGCGACATCGACCGCGTCGGCAATGAATTGATCGCGAGCGTCAACGGCCAGAGTTCTCCCGCCTGGCTGATTGACCTCTCCCGTCTGGAATACATGGGAAGCGCGCTGGTCGCGCTGGTCGTGCGGGTCTGGAAGGCCGTGCAGAACGGCGGCGGCAAGGTCGTTGTCGTCTGTGGCGGCGGCATGCCGCAGGAAGTGCTGCGGCTCGCCGGCCTGGACAAGGTGTGGACGATCGTCAGCACGTACGAAGACGGGCTGCGCAAGCTCGGCGTCGGCATGGGCGGCGGCAGCGCGAGTTCCGGCGCCTCCTCCGACAGCAGCGACACGGCAACGTTCCCGTTGCTCGCCGTACTGTCCGCGATCTGCGCGGTGGCGGCGGGAATCTCGCTGGGACTGGTCCTGTCGGGCCGCCCGATCAATCGCGATCTCATCGTCGCCGGCCTGCTCGGCGGCGGCGTGGCGGCCGCCGTGCTCGGCTGCGTGGCCGTCATCAAGGAACGCGGCTGGGGTCGCCCCCTGGGCGGCATCGCGGCGCTCGCCGGCATCGGCATCGCCGTCGCCGGCTACTCGAAACTGCCGCAAGCCGGCGCTCCGGCTCAGGCGGCGCCTGCGGAAGCACCTGCTGAAGAGGCGCCCGCTGAAGAAGCGAAGGAGGACAAGGCCGCCGATCTGAATCATCTTTTGCTGAAGGGACATGCATGAGCGCCGCCATCCGTTCCGAAGGTCATCAGACAGCGTTGCAGCAGGAACTTCGGGAACTGGCCGACGTCGTCGGTCCGGGCCCGCTCGTTGACCTGCTCCTGGAGCGAGCATTCCAACAGGGTGCGACGGACGTGCACTTCGATCCGCGACAGGACGGACTGCACGTCCGCCTGCGAATCGACGGCATCCTGCACGACGTCCTCACGCTGACGACGCAGAACGCGCCGCAGGTCATCTCCCGGCTCAAGCTGATGTCCGGCATGGACATCACCGAGCGGCGGATGTGCCAGGACGGACACATCAGCAGCTCAGTGCTCAAGCACCAGCGCGACGTGCGCGTCGGCAGCGGTCCGACGATTCACGGCGAGCGGCTCGTCCTGCGTCTCATGCCGGACGACACGAAGCTCACTGTCCTCGAACAGCTCGGCTTCGAGCCGTCTCAGCTGGAAGTTCTGCACAAGGCGGTGAAGGCCCCCAGCGGCATGCTGCTGAGCGTCGGCCCCGTCGGCAGCGGCAAAAGCACGACGACATACGCGGCCCTGTCGATGCTGAATAATCCCGGCCGGAGCATGGTGACGATTGAAGACCCGGTGGAACGCCGGATCGAAGGGATCAACCAGATTCAGACCGACGGCAAGATCGGCTTCGGTTTTGTCGAGGCGCTGCGCGGCGTGCTGCGTCAGGACCCGAACATCATCATGGTCGGAGAAATCCGCGATGCGGAGACGGCGCACATCGCCGCCCGTGCAGCGCTGACCGGCACCCAGGTGCTGAGCACCCTGCACGCCAGCGACACCGCCGCGACCGTCGACCTCTTCCGCGAGTTCGAACTGCCGCCGATGTTCATCGCGGACAGCCTGAACTGCGTGATCGCACAGCGGCTGCTGCGCAAAGTGTGCGAGAAGGATCGCGAGAAGTATCACCCGGACAGCGCGACCGCACAGATTCTGGGCCTCAACCCGGACCAGTGCGGCAGCATCGAGCTGTCGCGCGGCGTCCCGTCCCCCGCGAATTTCAACACCGGCTACTACGGCCGCACAGGCGTGTTCGAGATCATGCGGGTCGACTCCGACACCCGGGATGCGATTCTGCACCGTAAGTCCAACGCCGAGATTCGCGAGATGTCGCGGAGCAAGGGGATGCAGACGCTCGAACAGTCGGCCATCAACAAGGTGCTCGCCGGCATCACCACCGTCGAAGAAATGCACCGCGTGCTGCTGTCGGCCTGAATCACCGCGCGTGATTGGAGACAGGCGTCACCAGCCCGACGCGCCAGCGAGGGCGCGCGGATCGCAATCCGCAGGGTGAATCAAGGGCAGCAATCTCGTTGAGTCCGGGCAACGGCGCAGGTGGGACCGCGCAGTCGCCCTCGCTCGCGCTTCGGGCTCGTAAGACCTGCGACGTTCGGCATCGCTCGCATGCGTCCGAACGTCACGCTTACTGATCGCCATGGCGGCCGCGACGGCGCCGCTGATGCGATTCCATCGACGTCGATGTGACCTCCCGCGACCGGCGTCCGTGACCGGCAAGACTCGCGCGGCATGTTCTCAGAGGCATCGCTGTCGACGCGCGGCTCGGCGGCCGTTCCAAACGATGGTCCGCTCCCGGAGTCTCGGTGCCCTCGAACCGTCGCACCGCGGATTCGGCCGGAAATCGTGTAAGACGGGCGGAGTGCCGGCGTAGGTACTGGTGCAGCGAGCGACTGCCGGGGGGCGATCACCAGGCCCCGCGTCAACACACCCGAGGCACGACTGTTCGGAAAGCGAGGGAGTTCAATGCCGACCCTGCTCGATCCACTGACCATCGGAGACTGGCGCCTGCCGAATCGCGTCATCCTCGCGCCGTTGACGCGGACCCGCGCCGGCGCCGGCCGAGTGCCGAACGCCCTGAACGCCGAATACTACCGGCAGCGTGCCGGGGCCGGCCTGATGCTGACCGAGGCCACGAGCGTGACGCCCATGGGCGTCGGCTACCCGGACACTCCGGGCATCTGGTCGGACGAGCAGGTCGCCGGCTGGCAGCTGGTGACGCGCGCCGTCCACGAAGCCGGCGGCCGGATTCTGCTGCAGCTGTGGCATGTCGGCCGGATCTCGGACCCGTCGTACCTGTCCGGGGCATTGCCGGTCGCCCCCAGCGCCATCGCTCCGAAGGGGCGTCCGCACCTGCTGCGTCCCGAGCGCCCGTTTGTCACCCCCCGCGCGCTCGAACTCGCAGAAATCCCGGAAGTCGTGGCGGCCTTTAAGCTCGGCGCGGAGCACGCACAACGGGCCGGTTTCGACGGCGTCGAAGTGCATGGCGCCAACGGATACCTGCTGGACCAGTTCCTGCAGGACAGCACGAATCACCGGACCGATGACTACGGCGGGTCCGTCGAAAACCGCGCGCGGCTCCTTCTCGAAGTGACGGACGCTGTCGCTTCCGTATGGGGCTACCACCGCGTCGGCATGCATCTCGCGCCGCGCGGCGATCTGTACTCGATGGGTGATTCCCAGCCGGCCGCTACGTTCGGCCATGTCGCGGAGCAGCTTGGGCAGCGTGGCATCGCTTTCATTGCCGCCCGGGAATCCGCCGGGCCGGAACGGCTCGGTCCGGAACTGAAGCGCAAGTTCGGCGGCATCTACATCGCCAACGAAAGCTTCACCTTCGAGACTGCGAATCAGGCCATTCAGGCCGGCGAGGCGGATGCTGTCGCTTTCGGAAAACTGTTCATTGCCAACCCTGATCTGCCGCAGCGGTTCGCGCTGGGGGCCGCACTCAACACGCCCGATCCGACCACGTTCTACGGTTCGGGACCGCGTGGCTACACGGATTACCCGGCACTGGCCGAAACAGCCGCTGCTGGAGGCGACCCGTCACTGGCAGTGGCGTAAGTGGCGATCAGGGCACACGCCTGAAGAAGCCCCGGGCATTGCCAGTGCGGTCCAGCAGTCGACTTCCTGCTGGAATGCTCTGGCGACGCCCGGGCGCCGAACTTGATGCACAGCGAGGCGCACGAGAGTCCGGAGTCCCGCGACTGCAGCACAGACTTTCCCTCTGCGGCTTTGCTCCTCCGCCTCTCGCGTTCTATCCTGCCTCCATGCCTACCTTGAATTCGGAACAACTGTTCGCGCTCGCCGCGCGTGTATTGCAGGCCGCCGGCGTGCCGGCGGAGGACGCCGGGATCGTCGCCGACGAACTCCGCAGCGCGAACCTGGTCGGTCACGACAGTCACGGCGTGATGCGACTGGTGCAGTATGTGCAGATGATCCAGGACGGCGCGGTTCGTCCGGGCGGTCCGTTCGAGATCGTTCGCGACGGTCCGGCATATCTGGTTGCAGACGCCCACTTCAACCTCGGGCAGGTCGCCGCCGGCAAGGCGCTCGCGATCGCCGTGGAGAAAGCCCGCAGCCAGGGAGTTGCTTCCGTCTTCGTCCGCAACTGCAATCACGTCGGCCGGCTCGGTTCCTACACGCGCAAGGCGGCGATCGACGGCTTTGCGGCGCTGATGTCGGTGAACTCGCCTGGTCCCGGCGGCGTCGCGCCGTTCGGCGGCCTCGAGCGCAAGCTCGGCACGAATCCGATCTCGATGGCCGCGCCCGCACAAGGCTCGGCGCTCGTACTCGACATGACGACCAGCGCGACGGCTGAAGGCAAGCTGCGCGTCGCGCATCAGAAGGGTGAGTCAGTCCCCGACGGGCTGATCATTGATGGAGCCGGTCGGCCGTCGACGAACCCCGCGGCGTACTACGATGCGCCCGGCGGCGCAATCCTGCCCTTGGGCGGCCCGCTGATGGGGCACAAGGGCTACGGCATGAGCGTCATGATCGACGTCTTCTGTGGGATTCTTTCCGGCAGCGGCGTCGCGCGCGACGATCTGCCGCGCGGCGCCAATGGCGTGTGGCTCATGCTGCTCGACATCGAGCGCCTGCTGCCGCGAGCGGAGTACGACGCCTGGATGGAAACGTACGTCGCGCACCTCAAGGGGTGTCGTCTCGCGCCGGGTTGCACCGAGATCCTGCTCCCGGGAGAGATCGAGGAGCGCCGCGCCCACGAGCGCAGCGCCAAGGGCGTCGACATTCCGGAAGAAACGTGGCGTCAGATTTCGGCGACTGCCGCGAAGCTGGGCTTGTCGTCGCCGTTGTAACGCGTCACGACCTGGGCGGCGATGCACAGCCGAATGCAATCGGCACAGGGATGCAAGCGGCGAGTTTTCGCAAGGCATGCTCCACT
>JAEUIG010000397.1 GCA_016795125.1 Planctomycetaceae bacterium
AACCATCGAAGCGGCTAAACGTCGTTGCCGGGGGCGTCAGCCCACGGAAGCGTGACCGCGTTGTGACGCAGCCCCCAACGGGGGCGGCACGACTGTGGAGTGTCGCCCCTTCAGGGCTGTCACAATTGTCCGAGGAGTTTCCGGCGGCTTACGCCGCCGGCTACATCGTGTCGGACCTTCGGACCTGTCAGGACGTTGACTCAACCCGCGGCGAGGCGCGTGATGCGGATGTGCCTGTCGTAGTGGGCGGTGGCGACCTGCAGGCCGTCCGGGTGCAGGTCCATGTCACGCGCCAGGTTGGGCAGCGCGAAGCGGTGGACGTCCTTGTCGCTGTCGGCGCCGAAGAACAGCAGCAGGCCGCCGTTGCCTCCGCCGGACACGGCCATGGCCGTGCCGTCCGACAGATACTGCATCCGCCAGACGACGCCCTGAGTAATGCCTTCGGCGATCTGCGACTTGAGCAGTTCGGCGGTCTCCCACTTGAAAAGCAGTGCCAGCGGCTCGTGCACTGCGCCGAGCGGATTGGAAGCCTTGTGAAGTCCGCCGGCCGTCAGGTATTGACCGTCCGGGCTGACGGCGATGCCCCGGATGCCGCCGAAGTCGACCTGCTGGCCGCCGTTGTATTCGTGCAGCGTGGAGGCGTCGAACTCACGGACAAGCTGCCCGGAGGCGATGTCCCACTGCTTGAGTTTGCCCATCAGGTCGCCGGACAGGACGAACTGCCCGCCGGGATGGAACAGCACGGTGTAGACGTCGCGCTCGTGCCCGCTGAACTCCTGCACCGGCGCACCGTCGGCCGTATTCCACAAACGCACCTTGGCGTCGTTGCCGCCGGTGACCAGCAGCGCCCCATCCGGACTGAGGTCCATCGACCGGATCCAGCCGTGATGCGCGCTGATCGTTCGTACGGGAGGTGTCGCCGCTGCGGCGGCCGCGTCCCACCAGACGAGTCTTCCGTCGCCGCCGCCGCTGATGACCTGCGCGCCGTCGCGGGTGCAGGCGATCGACATCACCCACGACTCGTGCCCGCCGGGAAACGACAGCTTCGCTCCGTCGGAGAGCGCGAACCGGTGCAAGGCCTCGTCCTGCGCGCCGCAGAACACGAACCGCCCCTGCGGATCGAACCGGCAGCACGTCAGCGGCCGCTCATGCGCCCACTGCTGCGTGACATGAGCCTGTTTGATGTCGAGCATACGAGAGGTCAGAGGTTAGTCGTAAGACGTCAGTGGAAGTAATGGAACGCAGATGACGCAGATTCAAGAGATTGACGCAGATCAAAAGGCAAAGAGTCAGTCAGTGACGTCTCTCCGGTGCTTATCTGCGAAAATCTTTTCAATCTGCGTCATCTGCGTTCCAATTCCACTGGTCAGGCGAGCAGGGCGTCAATGGGCTTGCTGGACGGATCGGCCATGGGGAGTTCGCGGCCGTCGATGTCGAACGAGGACGTCGAGTCGAGAGCGACGGCCTGCAGGTAGGTGTGGAACAGGTTGCCGTGGTCGACCTGGCCGTCGATGACTTCGGTGCCGTTGTCGTTGGTCTTGCCGTAGGCGGCGCCGCGGATCGTTCTGCCTCCAGCCATCACGACCGACCACGCGTGCGACCAATGGTCGCGGCCGTAGTAGACGTTGATGTTCGGCGTACGGCCGAACTCGGAGAGGACGACGATCAGCGTGCTGTCGAGCATGCCGCGATCCGCCAGGTCGGCGACAAACGTCGAGAACGACCGGTCGAATTCGGACACCTGCTCGAAGTGGAAGTTGAAGTTCTCGTTGTGAGTGTCGTAATTGGAGTGCGAGACCTGCACAAACGAGACGCCGTTTTCGAGCAGTCGCCGGGAGAGCAGGCACATCCGGCCGAGGTCGGACTGGCCGTAGCGTTCGATCGCCGCCGCCGGCTCTTTCGTGGTGTCAAACACGTCGCGCTCGCGCATCAGGCCGAGTGCCTGCTCGTAGCTGTAGGTGTACAGGTCGGTGACGGCCGTGCGGCGGCGGTTAAGGAACCGCTCGTTGGCCCGGCGACGGAAGTCCTGCCGGGCGGAATCGACTTCGGCCGTCATGCCGTTCGGCAGCGTGGTGTTCTGCGGCGGATTGCCGTTGCCGAGCGAAATGCTGGAATACTTCGGGCCCAGGTAAGAGGCATCATTGCCGCGTCCGCCCCCGCCGCCCGGGGTGACATTGATATGGCCGGGAAGCGCGGAGTCGCCGGGCATGAGCGTCTTGGCGGCGACGGCGCCGAGCGTGGGGTAGTCGCCGCCGGGCGTCTGGCGACGGCCGTGGACCATGAGGTAGGCGCCCCTGCCGTGCTCGTCCTCGTTCGTGTTGACGCCTCGTACGAGGCACAGGTGCTGCATCTGCTGCGCCGTCAGCGGCAGCAGCTCGCTGACATGGATGCCCGGCACGGAGGTCGGGATCGCGCGGAACGGGCCGCCGGTGTCGGTCATCGGCTTCGGGTCCCAGCTCTCCAGCTGCGACATCCCGCCGTGCATGTTGAACACGACGATCCGCTTCTGATCCTTCGCCAGCTGGGCTGCGGCCGCCGGCCGCGTGAAGTGTCCCAGTCCGCCCACGACAGCGCCGGCTCCCGCCGCCGCCATCCCCCCCAGGAAGCGCCGGCGCGCCAACAGATGGTCGGCCGATTGGCAGGCGTAATTGCATTTCATGGCGATGCTCCTTCGGGGAGGGACTGGGGAATGGGGACTAGGGAATAGCAAAGGAGGATGTCACTTGTTTTCTTTTCCCAATTCCCCAGTCCCTATTCCCTCAGTGATTGAACCTGAACTCAGCCGACGCGATCAGTCCCCAGACGAGTTCCTGGGCCGCGACGGGACGTTCCGCGGGTTTTGCAGCGAAGCACGCCGCAACATCGGCGATCTCCGCTTCCGTCGGCAGGCGGGTCAGCACAGACAGGTACAGGTCTTCGGCCGCTTTCCGTGAATCCGTCTCGTTGGCGATGCGCTCGGTGATGTTGCCGCCGGCCGGCGCGACCCAGCTCATGATCGAACCGCCGTTGGCGACAAACAGCGCCTGGTCCGCCGTTGCGAAGAAATCCGTCTGCGGCTGACCTGCGCCGTTGCCGAACATCGACGCGTACGCGCCGACGTTGGACTTCAACTGGTCGTACGTCCGCTGTTCGATTTCATAGTTCCGCGCCGCCATGCGGGCCGGGTCGTTGCGGATTTCGTCGGTGAGCGGCTGGGCCTTCTCCACTTCCGCGGCCTGGCCCTGCCAGTACCGGTCGTAGACTTCGGTGACACGGAAGACCGTCCAGCACAGTTCTTCGGGAGACAGGGGCTCGAGCTCGGCGACCTGGCAGTCACGGGTGCGACGAGCGGACAGGTCGTCTGCCGCACTCTCGGCCGTCGCCGCAGTGGTTTCGGCCGCAGCCTGGGCTGTCTGCATTGCCAGCGTGGCGGCGGCGGCGGCTTCGTCGCGTCGCGTCTTCTCGAATTGCGCCCCCGCCAGTTCGGCCTGTTCCGCGGCGTACGCCGTGGTCGCGGTCTCTCGAGCCGCCACGGCCGTGTCCAGCTGCGTTTTCAGCGACTGCACTGCCCCGCCGACCTCCGCCGTTCGCGATTGCAGCAGGTCAAGCGCTTGTTTCAGGGCCGTATCGTCCGGGGACTGCGATTGTGCGTTGGTGACGACCGCAAGCGCGGTGGCGAGCGCCGTGGCGGACTGCGCCTGCTGCAAGTGAGTCTGCGTGAGCTGCTCGACGGCGACGTTCGCGGCGGCGAGCCTTTCCGCTGCGGTCTGCATCTGCGATTGCTCTTCCTCCATTACCGCGACGAACTCCGCGGCCTGAGACGCGGCGCTGGTTGCCTCGGCGGTTTTGACCGGCACCTGTTCGGCGGCGGCAGCGGCGGCCACGCGAGCGGACGTCAACTCGGCCGCCAGTTTCGCGGACTGGATGCGCTCGTCCTGCGAGTTGAGTGCCGCAATGGCGGTGCGCATGGCGCTGCGCGCCGTGTTCATGCTGTCTTCGGCGACGCGATCCGCCGTCCGCAACGGTTCGGTTTTCTGCTGCGCGACTTCGACGCCGGGGCGGGCGGCCTCGAGTTCGGCCTGGGGCGCGGCAATGGCGGCCGTCTTTTCCGCCGCCGCGGCCTTGAGGGTTTCGACTTCGGCGACGATCTGCGCGGCGCGGTCCACGAACTTCTGAGCTGCTGCGGCAAGTTCCTGGTCCTGGGCCAGAGCAGCGGCGGCGGCCTGCGCTTTTGTCGCGGCTTCTGCCACAGTCGCTGCGACGGTTTGCCGGGCGGCGACCTGAGCTTCCGCGTCGGCAGCGGCCTTGCGTGCGTCGTCGCGACGCTTGAGGATCTCGGAGTATTTCGTGCGAGCGGCATCCAGTTCCGCGACGACCGGCAGCAGCGCCGCCTGCGTCGCATTCCACTGGTCGAGCGCGGCATTGAACGCCATCGTGGCGGCGTCGGAAGACTGCACCAGCTCGTGCCGCTGCTGTTCGAGCGCGGCGATGTCGTCGGACTGGGCCAGCAATTCGGGCGGGACGTCGTAGGTTCGCTGGTAGACGCTGCTCAGGGCGAGTTCGCGCACGAACGCGCGGAGGTCGAAGCCGCCGGCGGCGATCTGTTCGCCGAGCAGTTGCAGCAGCGCCGGATGCGTGGGGGGATTCGAAAAGTGATGCAGGTCCACGGGCTGCACGAGGCCGCGGCCCATCAGCATCGCCCAGATGCGGTTGGCGATGTTCTCGTTGAAGGCGCGATTGCCGCCGGACGCGACGAGTTCGGCGAGCTTGTCGCGGCGGCTGAACTTCGGCTCTGGACGGGTGTTGTCGGCGGGCGGGACGTTGTATTCCTCACCGGGGACGAAAAATGGCTCGGCCAGTTCGACTTCGCCGAGGACGCGCGGTCCGGTCAAGTGCCGGATGCCTTTGACGAAGACGGATTCAAACTGCGCGTCGCTGCCCGCGCGTTCGGCGTAGAAGATGCGTTCGTTCTCGCCGATCTTCAGCTTCAGCTCGGAGCCGGCCGCGAAGAACGCGAACAGGCCGTGGTAGTCGACCTGCAGGTAGTCGTCGATCAGGGGATGGTCGTGACACTGCGCGCACTGCATGTCGCGTCCGAAGAAAATGCGGCCGACATCGCGGGTGATCAGGTTCGGCTCGGACCCTCGGTCGATCAGAAACCGCGCGGCCGCGCGGGGATCGTCGTCGGCGCCTTCGGCCGTCAGCAGTTCCCGGACGAGTTGATTCCAGGGCTTGTTGGCCCGCATCGACTGGACGAGGTACGCCATCCATTCGTCCTGCGGGATGACGGTGTTCGGTCGACGTTCCATCAGTGTGACGTCGAGGAACTCGGCCATACGGCGGGGGTACTGCGGCGACGCCAGCAGGCGGTCCACGGCGGAGGAGCGTTTTTCCGGAGTCTGATCGGTCAGAAACTCCCGCACTTCGGCCGGCGTCGGCGGCATGCCGGTCAGGTCGAGTGAGACGCGCCGCAGGAATTCGGCATCGCCGGCGACGACTATCGGGAGCGTGCCGGAATCAGCGGCGAATTGCTGATCGATGCGCGTATGGAGTGCGCTATCGTCGGCTGTCGCGGGAGCGACAATGCCGAGCAGCGCGACGGCGAGCAATCCTTGCACAAGTCGCGTCAGGCGACATCGGCGCATCATGGCCTCGTGCGGTTCGGGTTTGTCGGAGCCGCCGGTGGAGTGTGTCGAATCTCCGTGGACGGCTGAGTGACGCGTTTGGGGAGGCCCGCAGGGTTCGTCCCGCGTCGGTGGGTTTTTGGACGCATTACCCTCTACTGATATGATAGGTCCGGTGCGCGCCGGCGGTCAACGTCACGGGCTGTTTTTCAGGGATTTGGGCCGAATTCGGGCAACCTTGTCGACGGACGACCGAACCACCAGTCACAGAGAGAGTTAGGAACGCGTCCGGCGATTGATCGCGGGCCTCCCGGCCGTGCGGCGTTGTGAGGACAATCGTGGTTTGCGACGATGTTCCCGATTGACCGACCTGGCGTGAATGTTGGTCTGAACTCGCTCAACTTCCGGTATTCAGCCAATGCCTGACTTCGCAATTTGGCGTCACTCATTCTTGCTCGTGCTGGCATTACTGACCCCGGACTTGGTGTGTGCGGCAGACCCGCCGCCGGTCAGCAACAACGTCCAGGCCGCCATGCAGCAGTACGTGGACGACGGGCAATTGTCCGGCGCCGTCACGCTGGTGGCCGACCGCGACGGCATCCGACACCTGGGAGCGGTCGGCAAATCCGACCTCGAGACTGAACGCGACTTGCGCGTGGACGACCTGTTCTGGATCGCGTCGCTGTCCAAGCCATTCGCGGCGACGGCCGTCATGATTCTTCAGGACGACGGCCGGCTGTCGATCGACGATCCGGTCTCCAAGCACCTCGCCGACTTCGAGCAGCTCACCATCGGCGAGGACCGCCGGCCGGTGCAGACCGTACTCACGATCCGCCATCTGCTGACGCATACCAGCGGACTGAGCAGTCCCCCTTGGCCGCCGGGCGGCGACAACCGCTCGCTGGATGTGCAGGCGGCCGAGATGGCGTCGCTGCCGCTGCACTTCGAACCGGGCTCAAAATGGGCGTACAGCAACAGCCTGAACGTCGCCGGCCGCATTGTCGAGGTGGTGTCGGGACTGCCGTTTGCCGAGTTTGTGAAGCAGCGAATCACCGATCCGCTCGGCATGCACGAGACAACGTTCCATCTGACCGACGAACAGCATGCGCGATTCGTGCGGCTGTACAAGTTGAACGACGACAAGTCCGCCCTGGTGCCGGCGGAGCATAAGTACGTCACTCCCGATCCGGAAGCGGGCGCCGCGATCACGCCGTCGCCGTCGGGAGGACTGTTCTCGACCGCCGAGGACCTGTCGAGGTTCTATCGCATGCTCCTGAACGGAGGCGAATGGGAGGGCGTTCGAGTCCTGTCGCCGGAGACTGTCCAGGCGATGACGACGATTCAGACCGGTGAACTGAAGACCGGATTCACGACCGGCAATGGCTGGGGACTGGGGTTCTGCATCGTGCGCGAGCCGCAGGGCGTGACGCGGATGTTGTCGCCGGGTACGTTCGGACACGGCGGCGCGTACGGCACCCAGGGATGGATTGATCCGGAACGCGGACTCATTTGTATCCTGATGATCCAGCGCCCCGATCTGGGAAACAGTGATGAATCGCCGATGCGCGATGCGTTTCAAGCAGCGGCAGTCAGTTTGTTCGGTCAGTAGCGGCGGCCTGGAGACTTCGTGAATCAGGCAGCCTGCCTGATCGTGCTGCCTTCCGTAAGAACGCTCAGGCTGGCAGCCTGAGCCACGTAATCGCGCTTCTCAAATACTCAGACTGATGCCTGCCGACGAATCGGACAAGTTGCTCGTGGCCCGCATCCGGCGGCAGGAACCTGCCGCGTGGCAGGAGTGCATCGACCGGTTTGAGGGGCGGCTGCTCGCGTTTGCCGACAGCCGGCTCCGCGATCGCGCGGCGGCCGAAGACGTCGTCCAGGAAACGCTGCTCGGGTTTCTCACGGCGCTGCCGAACTACGACGACCAGACGCCGCTGGAGAACTTTCTGTTCGCGATCGCCGCCCACAAGCTGACGGACGTCCTCCGCAAGCTCGGCCGCCGGCCCCCGTTGTCGCCCATCGCCTCCGACGGTTCCGGAACCGAACCACCGGCGCGGACGCGCGTCGCGTCCAGCCTCGTGCGCAGCCACGAGCGCAAGTCGCGCGAACAGGTCGTCGTCGCGGATTGCCTCCGCTCGCTGATTCACAGCTGGATCGAACGGGGCGAGTACGAACGGCTGCGCTGCATCGAACTGCTGTTCGTGCTGGGGCATCCGAACAAGGATGTCGCCGTTCGTCTCAACATCAGCGAACAGGCCGTGGCGAATCACAAGCACTTTGTCGTGCAGAAACTGCGCGACGCGGCACAACGCACGCTGGGCGGCGATTTTGAGTTCGCCGTCGTTGGACTGGAATGACGGCGGCGCGTCGGCTCACTTCCAGACCCGCTCCTGCTCTTCGATCGTCGCGGGGAGCGACTTGTGCCGGAAATCGATCTGGCAACGATCGCAACGTCGGCAGGCGGAGATCGCATCGACCATCGGCCGGAGATCCTCGCCGCACATGCTGCACTTGCCGTAGTCGGGCGCCCACCAGCTGCGGCCTTCCAGCCAGAAGACTCCCTTCGATTTCCCATTGGTGTCTTCCCGTTGCGATTCTCCATAGAGGACCGCTGCACCCGCCAAAGCCGCATAGAGAACCGAGAACTTGGCGAACTTCCGCCAGGAAGTCCGCGACCGAGAAATTCGCTGCATGTCGCGTCAGATCAGTGAAGCTGAAGTTGCCGCGAGCACCGCTGCCAACCTCTTGGGCATCCTCGGGTCCATGGGCCGTCGTAAATCCTTTGGCGGCCAACAGAACCTGTGTCGAGGAGACAGCGGAGCAAAGGTCGTGCCGTGCACGAGTCTGCGGGCGCTGCTTGCAGAAATTGAAAGATCGGCGTCGCCTGCGGCTCGCCGCTCAATGCAGCATGTCGCGACTCCGACTCTGGACTTCACCCCGCCGGCGTCATCCGCTGTCCCGTGTGCTTCCACAGCCGGTCTTTGAGTTGCGGGAAGAGTTCCAGCGCATTGTCTCGCAGAATTTGTCGCCCGATGCGCAGCGCCTGCTGTTCGTTCAAATCGCCGCTGATGACCTTCTCGGCGAGGACTTCGGCGATGCATTGCCGGTTCAGTTCCGTCGCGCCGTAGATGCCTTCGGCGTGGTTGCAGTCCGCGCCCCACATGATCTTGTTCGACGGCATCGT
>JAEUIG010000451.1 GCA_016795125.1 Planctomycetaceae bacterium
TTGTCAGCCGGCAGAATCGCGAGCGAAACAGCGCTCCCTAGCGCCAGATTCACCACGGAGGACACCGAGAAGAACCAGGAGTTGAGCGCTTTTTCTCAATGTCCTCCGTGTTCTCCGTGGTGAACTTCCTTCCTTTGCGGAGGTTGGCGCGGCTGACAATGCTCAATGGACGGAGCACGACAATTATTGTGCAGAGCCGGGCGAGGCTCCCGCCGAGCCGCGACTACAAGTCGACGTCGAAGATGTCAAAGATCGACCAGTCGAGGTCCGGAAACTCGATCCAGGACAGGTCGAAATCAAAGTCGAACCACGATGTTGCATCGACGGCGCCGCTGACAGCCGACAGCATGTCGGATTTCATGGACGCGTAGTTGCAGGCTTCCCCGAGAGACAGGTGCAGCGCGTCAAAGTCGTGATGAGAATTGAACATGGCGTGCGACCAGCACCAGAAATCCAGCGAGATGCATTGTCGCAGGTTCGCCTGTTTCACTTCGTCGACGGTGTAGTACTTCTTCCGGCCGTAATGCTGCATCAGATCCTTGCCGACGCGCTGAATCTGTCGGCGCCGGTCGGCCGGTGGCATTGAGCATGCCTGCATGGGCCTCTCCTGAGTTCAATGAACTGATCTGCGCAAAAGCCTGTTTGAGGTCGGCCAACGCCAGCAACGAGGCTGTCGCAGCGCTACCTATCGACCACCCGCAACGAATACAGCTCGGCGTTCGTCAACCGAAACTGCAGCCGCACCTGCTGGCCGCGCAGCTTGCGGAGATCGCCGCCGTTCCAATGGTGCCGCCAGCGCACGTCGTCAACTCCCCGCGCCACGGCCGCGTGCTCACCGGCAAACCCATCCAGCGGCTGTCCGGCGCCGCTCAGGACATCGATCGCGACCTCTCCATTGGCGGCGTCCAGATTGATTTCGAGCGAGTCGCCCTGCAGTTCAAACGGGACGGTCAGCAGCGTTCCCGGCTCGCTTCCGGCGCTCAGCGAAACGAAACGGTCCAGCGGCAGCTTGGCGAGGCCGACGCCCCAGCTGCGGCGCGGCTCGAATTCGCCGCCCGTGCCATGCCGTTCGTTGGCGCCTCCGTAATAGATCCAGTGCTCGTCGCCGCGTGTGACAATCCAGTTCGCCGGCAGCAGCAGGTCCTTGTCCCAGGCGCCCCCACCGCCGCGCTCGATCAGCGGGCGGCCGGCGTAAATCCATTCCAGGTTCCAGTCGATGCCGTCGTGGCTCGTGCCGAGATAGAAGTTAAGGACGTCCCGTTCGTGGCGGCGGACATGGTCGCTGTCGAGTCCCTCGCTGAAATCGTGCGGCCACTCGTAGATGGAGAACAGACCGAAGTGCAGCCCGTGCCGCTGCCAGTCGGTCATGGCATACAGCTGTCGGCGACGGAATTCGTCCGGGCCTTCGCGGTCGAGCGTCCACTCCCGCAGGATCGTCCAGTTCGCCGGGTTCGCCTTGAAATCGGCGTTGGACATCACCCGCATGCCGCGATTCTCGCTCGCGCCGCCAGCGCTCCCGAAATCGGTCCGCGTGTACAGCAGGTAGGCCTGCTTCGCGTCGTCCCATACCAGGCAGTTCGTGAAATCGGCCGCCCGATGCGTGACCGGCTTCCCGTCGTTGTACGGCGTCCAGTGGATGCCGTCGGCCGAATGCGCCAGGCACGCCCCGTTGACCTCGCCGGCGTGCGCGCCGTCATAGCCGATCTTGTAACGGTGCTCCGGATCGGTCTCGTGTTCATCCAGCGTCACCACGCTGTTGTAATCGCCGAGGGAATGCAGCCCGTGCAGCTCGCTGACGAGCTCGAAATCGATGCCGTCTGGCGATTCGCTGTACCCCAACCGCATGTGATTGTGAATCTCGCTTCCGATGAGCGACTCCAGCTTGGTCACCCCTGGATACACGCGGCTCCACATCCGGAACACGTCGCGCTCCGCGTCGTACAGCGGCGAGGCGTAAATCGACGCCGGCATCGGCACGCGATTGCCCTGCGCGTCACGCTGCCAGAACCGGATCGGCTGGCCGTCGTTCGCCTTAACGGCCGGATGCAGCACGCGCTCGAGGTTCGCCGCATCGGCGATCACCCGGTCGTCCAGAAACAGCCGCGTCTGCGTGCCAATCTCGAACGCCGGTCCTGCGTGTGCCGGCGACTCTGCGGATCGCGCCAACCGTCCCAGCAGCGGGGAGGCCAGCGCGGCGCCCAACTGCAGGACCGCTGTGCGACGGGAGAGGCGTGTCGTCATCGATTGATCCGCTCGTTGAGGGAACACCGTGATCGGTCACTTGTCCGGCGACCAGCGCGCCGTGCCGATCGCAAAATACTTGTTGACGAACGGCGGCGACTTCCGGCTGGCATACCAGATGCGGAAGCTGCCGTCGGCCATTCGCAGGACGGACTGGCTCGTCGTGTAATGCGACTCCCACTCCCGCGAGGGATCGGGGCGGAACACCGGGTTCTGCGGATGCTTGTGCCAGCGAATCCCGTCGTCGCTTACGGCGAAACCCAGTGCCGTCTGGTTCGGATGGTCGGCCCAGTAACTGCCGTACCACAGCAGGAAAACGCCATCCGCCTGCAGCACGTACGGGTAGAACAGCCGCTGCTTCTCCCACCCCTGGTCGATCGTCAAGACCGGCTCGGGGTGCACCGACCACGCGCGACCGTCGGCACTCTCGGCGGTGCGAAGGACCCACGTCTCGCCGGACACGTCGGTGTACCACATCCGGTAAACTTCCTCGTGCTTGAGGACGGTCGGCGCATAGACGTGCTCCAGCAGCGGCGGCGAGGGGTCGCTCCACACGATGCCGTCGCCGCTCGTCGCTTCATGCAGCGTATGCAGTC
>JAEUIG010000473.1 GCA_016795125.1 Planctomycetaceae bacterium
AGCGGCGATTGAAGGGGCATTCTTCGGAATCACGTCGATCGCGCTGTCACTCTCGCAGGGGACGCCGCCGGATTACACCGCAACCGCGAAGCGCGCGCTGGCCGTCATCCGGCAGATTCTGGAGCATCATCCGCAGAAGGGACGGCTGTGGAACGTCAACTTCCCGGACACGACCGACGCTGGACCGAAAGGTGTGAAGGTCTGCACGATGGAAGTCGGGCGGATCAGCGACCGGATCGAGAAGCGGATTGATCCGCGCGGTCGGACCTATTACTGGAGCGGCATCAGTGCAAAGGGGAAGGCGGGGCCCAAGCCGGGGACCGACGTCCGCGAACTGGAAGACGGCTTCGCCACGGTCACCCCGCTGCACTTCGACCTCACCGCCACCGAAGTGCTGCCGGACCTTCTCGCCACGCCGTGGAAACTCGAATAAAAGTGATTGACACAAAGGCGCGAAGACACAAAGACACACAAAGAAAAGGGAGACGGACAGCTCAGTCCCCGTAGTCGTCAGCACGCTGCGTCACGAACGCCGACGTCTCTCTGTGCGTCTTTGTGACTCTGTGACTTTGTGTCATTCCTTCTCTTCCATCGCCGTGTTGCTTCGGACGAGCGTGAGCAGCAGGGCCTGGGCGTCGCGGTAGCGCGGGGCCTGTTCGAGAGCCATCAGCACCTGGCGGCGGGCTTCGATTGAATCCCCCTGCGCTGCAAGCAGGCGCGCGAGGCGGAAGTGCAGCTCGGCGGCGTTGTCGTGGGGCAGGACGAGCAGCGAGCGGAGCGCCGCGATCGCCTCGTCCGGCAAGTTCAGTTGCTCGGCGGAGTCGGCCAGCGCGCGGTGCGGTTGCGGGACCAGTGGATTGACGGCCAACGCCTGCACCGCGTGCCCATGCACGGCCTGCCAGTCGCCGGCCTCGGTCGCGAGTTCGATCAGCCTCAACGACGCATCGAACGCCCCGGAGTCGTGCTGGACGCAGTGCAGCAGGAGTTCGCGTTCGTTCGCGGTGTCTCCCAGTTGTCGATACACCGTTGCGAGCAGCCGGGCCGCGCTGTCGGGTCCGCCAGCGGTCGGGTTCAATTTGACCGCCTGCTTGAGGATGTCGCGCGCTTCGTCCAACTGCCGACCGTTGATCAGCATCTGCGCGTAGGTCGTCAGCGCCGCGACGTTCCCCGGATTGGCCTTGATCCAGTCCCGCCACGCTTCCGGACTGGCGGAAGGGGAGAGCATCTCGAACGGATCGGACCAGTCAGCGCCGGGAGCGTACGCTGCCAACTGCTCCTGCACAGAGGCGTCGAACCCGACCTGCAAATCGTCGAGTGGCGCAACGCGGCGTTCCAGGGCGTCGTTAATCGTGATGCCTTCCCGCAGGTCGGCCAGCACCAGCTTGAGCGATTCGAAACCGTAGATCGCCACGATGTGTTCGACGACCAGCGACGATTCGTAATAGGCGAACATCAGGTGCAGCGGCGATTCCGGCGCAAGGAACGCGCCGCTCAGGTCGCGGATCGGCGTGACGTGCCCCTCGGCGATCATCCGACGATAGGCGGGGTTCATTTTCTCCCCCCACGCGGGATTCCGCTGCCGCTCTTCGTAGACCGAAATCCCTTCGCTGAGCCAGCGCGGCATCTTGTTGGCCGTCAGATTCAGCGTGACGACGTGCGTGTACTCGTGCCATAGCACCGATTCCCAGTTCGTCGGTATGAGGACCGCCGCTGGGCTGTTGGCCGTAATCACGTCGCCAAAGCAGACGCCGAGATACCCTCCCGCGCCCGGCAGTCCGAACGTCCGCACGGCGAAGTCGTCCGGATTCGGAAAGATTTCGACGGTCGTCCGGCCGTCGAGCTGCAGTCCATACTTCGTGCACAGGACGTCGCGGGCCTCGTGCAGCAGCGAACGCACCCGCTCGCCGTAAATGGCGGCCTCGGTCGCCTCCATGCGGACCACGAACTGCTCATCCTCCAGGGTGCGGAACTTCTCCAGCTCGTCGCGCAGCGTGACGAGGTTGAACAGGGCGACATCGTAGCCGTCTCGCTGGAAGGCTTCATCGGCGAGCTGCCAGCCTTCGGCTTCTTCGCCGAGCCGCAGCAGGTCTTCCGCGAGTTGCTTTTTGGCCGGCCAGTAGTCGGCGTCGAACTGCAGCGCCAGCCGCTGGTGTGCGGCGCCCTCCGCGAACCGGTACTTGTGGGACAGGTTGAGCCCAATAAGGTGGTCAACCTCGGGGTTGGCGTCCCAGGTGCTCAGCGCGCGGGTGCGGAGTTCGGTTTCGCCGGCCGAATCGTTCTGCAGGTGTGCGATCGTCGACAGCAGCGCCAGCGCCAAAGGGTGTACAGGGTTGATGTCGAGCACCTGCTGCAGCGTGCCCTTCGCTTCGTCGTAGTGCTCCGCATCAAAGTGGTCCTCCGCGAGGAGCAGCAGGCTGGGGATGTGCCGGCCGTTGATTTCGAGGGCCCGGTTGAGCGCGGCCAGCGCCGCCTCGCGATCGGACGAATCGAGCGCGCGGGCAAGTCCGTAATGCGCGGCCGGCTCCTGTGGGAACGTCTGGACGGCCGCCTGAAACGTCTCGGCAGCGAGTGCGAAGTCCCGTTTCGTCAGCGCGAGCCCGCCGAGTGCGAGTGCGCCACCGGCGTTGCGCGGATAGTTCCGCTGTGCCCGCCTGAAGAACGCGTCCTGGACGGTCTTCGCATCGACACCCAGTTCCAGCGAGACTCCGCCGAGCGTGAGCAGGCTTTCCGCATCCGAGTATCGCCAGGCGGAGGCTTTGACCTGCTCGAGGATGGCGGGCACCTGGGCGGCGGCGAGCGTGGCGTCGCCGGAGAACCGCGCCGCATCGCGCAACCGGGCGCGAATGCGGATGCTCCACTGATATTTCGCCAGCGCTCCTTCGAGCGTGGTTTTCGCATCGGAGTATCGGCCGAGCGTCTGCTCCATTTCGGCCTTGAGGAGCCACCAGTCTTCGCCGTAGGTATTGGCGGCAATCGCGTCGCTGGCGGTCTGCAGCGCCGCTTCGTAGTCCCCCTGCGAAACGAGGGCGCGGGCCTCGGCAATATCGGCGGCGGCGATGGGCCGCGCCAGCATCAGGACGACCACCAGCATCAGGAAGGCGAGGCTCGCGCCGAGCCGGCACGTAGATGGCCTCTGCTGGCTCACACCGTTTTGCGGGCATAAGCCCCTGCCCCACTCACGGCGCGCGGTGCGATGAGTCCGGGTGAACATCGGCATTCGGCGGTGGTGCGGTGCGTCACAACACGCGAGTCTGTCAGCGACGTCTCAGATTGTAACGCACAGCAGCGCCGATCGTCAGCAGCTGGCGAATGCAGGGATCGGAATGCACGCTGGCCCCATTCTCAGGTACTGCGAACGTTGAGCCCGCGCGTCCGACACCGGAGGAACGCCCCTCATCCAGCCTTCAGCCCAATTCTGTTCGGCACGATTCATGCTGTCGTTCAGCCGGCTGTTCCACTGTCGCACGTTCACATGCCAGAATCGCCCCGGAGGGGCGCAGGATTGTAGCCACGGGTGGAGCACGGTTCGCCGCCAGGCGGACGGTGCGGAACCCGTGGAAAAAGGGCGCTCGATGAATCTCTCCCTCTCCCCCGAGAGAAGTACAGATCTCAACGCAAACGCATATCGGGGGAGAGGGTCGGGGTGAGGGGCCTAGAGCACGCGCCTTCGCGCGCGAGCGGCGCGGCTTCAGAGCCGATTCATGTGGACGACGCACTCACCGTTCGGCCCCCCTCCCCGACCCTCCCCCCGAAAAAGCGGGGGGAGGGAGAATTGTTGCGCGACGCTGACCGGGGGTGTCGCTCCGCTCGCCTATTCGGCGAGCTGCGCTCAACCCCCGGCTATAATCTGCGACCCCGTTGGGGTCGTGCTGCCTGCGGCGCGGACACAGCGAATCTCGCCAGCCGAACATCGAATGCAACCATTCGAGCGCCAAACAGAATTGCCTTCGGCCACGTTCTCCCCGCGGTCAGACCCGCAGAGATCGGGCGACACGTTGCGGGGTGAAGGCGAATAAGCCCCTGATGTTTTGGCCCTGAATCCCGAATCCCGACCCCTGATTCCTTTTTAGAAACGGTACGCCGGGTTGCTGCGGTCGAAGTCGGCATCTGTGAAGCCGACGTTCGTCTTCACGTTGCTGTAGGTGTACTCTTCGATCAGCACCGGATTGCCATTCTGCTGCGTTGGGAAACCCCAGTTTTCGAGGCGCACGGCGATATCGGACTCCTTGTCGATGTACAGCCGCGTGATGTGGAACTTGAACTGTTTGCGCGGGCGGGGGTGCGAGCATTCGATCGCCAGGCACGGGCGCTCGCTGATCCTGGCGTTGTGATAGTACTTCACGTCGATCTCGCCGTACTTCGATTCCTCCTCCCAGCGTGCGACCAGCGCGCCGAGCATGTTCCGGAGTCCGATCTCGGTGATCTTGTGCCGGCTCTGCTTGGTGACTTGCGGGTTGTCCGGCGCCAGGGAGATGGTGCCGATGAACGAAGCGAGTCCGGAGCCTTCGTGGGCCATCAGCTTGTTGTCGTTGCGGCCGTCGACGTACAGCACTTCGCGGCCGGCGTTCGCGCCTCCGAACAGCAGGTATACGCTGAAGGGCTCCTCGCGGAACTTGAGCTGCATCGATTCGACGACCAGTTCCCCGTTGACGAGTTCGCGGCGCGCGATCAGCGCCTGGTAGTCCTTCACGGTCGCCAGCGATTCGAGGCTGTGTTCCGCCAGCCGGATCGCCGGGATGAGTGGATGCTCGTCGACAGCCGGCTGTTCCTGAGCGGGAGTTGCGGCAGCTCCAGCGGCCGGCGACTGGGTGGCTGCCGGGCGGCCGCCGCCCGGTGTTGACCGCTGAAGCGGACGCTGGACCGGATCGTCGGCCGCGCCGATAGGGACGCAGAAGGCGACGAGGGTGGCCGTCGCGAAGAGTCTGCGCAGCACGCAACTGCGATTGCTGGTCATCGGGCGAGAACTCCTGGCGCGCAGAATTTGGGGGGTCAGTGGCGGACCCGCGGCGGGAAATATCCGCTCGTTCGCAAAAGGGGTCAAGAGGGGATTTGAGTTGGCAGGGGCCGCACGTCACACACCAGACAGAGTTGATATGCGGATTCGCAGAGGCGTATGGCGACGCATCGGAGATGCGTCATCAGGGAGCGCATGCGGTGCGGAGCAGCGCGCACGCACACAAACCCGTGACGTATCCGCACACCTGCAAACGGTGTAAGGCAATGCTATTGACCGATTTGCAGGGATGTCGCATAGTCCCGCACCCCCGGCAGGGAGCCGGGGGATTTCCCGACCACGGACGGTGCGCCATGAAACGCTGGATTACGAACGCGACCATCGCCGCGTATCTCGGAGCGTTGGTCGTCGGTCTGCTGAGTCATGCGATCAACTATCGCAGCCATGTGCACCCGCTGATGTACCTGGTGGTCTGGGACATGTATTGCGGGTGGTCGGCATTTGAATCGCGGCTGCACGTGCTCGGCGAGACGTACGACGGGCGGCACTATCAGCTTCTGCCGGCGCCGTGGGGCGAGTTCCATCCCTACCAGGGTCCGGCGCGCCGCCACTACGACGTGCAGGTCCGGTTCGCGCCGCGCATGGCCGAACTCGTGCTCGCGCACACGGAGCACGACGACATTCGCCGGATCATCGTCGTCGAAGAGGCGTGGTCGAAGAAATACAACCTGCCCGACGAACTGTGGGAGTTGCGGCATCCGGAACCAAAGGACAAGTACTCGTACTACCACACCCGGGCCGTTGTCTCGTGCGACTCGGACGCGGTTACCCGCGACGGCGAATGGGTTTCCGCCCTTTCCAGGTACGCCATGATGGACAACCCGCGGCTGATGTCCGACGTCACTCGCGGCCATACGTTCTTCGCCGTCGACCCGTCGCTGAAGGACGCGTTGAACCCGGGTGTCACGCAGACCGGCTTCAACACACCCGCGCCCGGCTCGCCCTGATCGCGTCGCCTGAACGTCGTCGACTTCAGCGCGTCGATTATCTGCCAGCCCGAGCCAGTCAAAGTACGACGCTGATTTTCGATAAGGAAACGTCGCATGCAGACGAACACGAACCTCACGTCGCCGCCGACCTGGGCCGGCCAGGTGCGCGAGTTTTTCCACGCCGAGCGACCGCCGTACGGCCTGGCGATCATGCGGATGCTGCTCCCGTGGGTCGTGCTGATTGACGGTGCGCCGCGGCTGTTCCATGTCCGCGAACTGTATTCCAGCGACGGCGCTCCCGCGCCGCTCTGGGAGGCCTACGGCCTGACCGACCTGCTGCCGATCTTTCCGGCGCCCGTCGCCATGGCCGGCTATACCGCGCTGGTCTTCTGCCTGCTCGCCGTCTCGATCGGCTGGATGACGCGGTTCTCGCTGATCGCCGCCACGGTGCTGTACCTGTACTTCATCCCGCTGGACATGATCAGTACGGCCAACAAGTACACCGTCCTGAGCGGGCATGCGCTGTTCATACTGAGCCTGTCGCAGTGCGGCAGCATCTGGTCGGTGGATGCCCTGCTGAAACGGTGGCGTACCGGTCAGTCGGCGCCCCTGCCGCGATTTCCGGTCTGGCCGCAGCGGCTGATCCAGCTGCTCGTCGGCATCGTGTACCTGTCGGCCGCATTCACCAAGCTGCGTACCCCGAGCTTCTTCAGCGGCGACCAGCTGGTGTACTGGATGCTGACCGACACGACGGCGCGCAATCCGCTCGGGGACTGGATGTCGATGTACCCGGCGCTGGCGCCGCTGACGGCCTACACGACGGTGATCTGGGAGGTCGCGTTCATTTTCGTGGCGTGGCGCGGGTTGGGGCGGATCGGCATGCTGAGCGTCGGCGTTGTGTTTCATGCCCTGACGTGGAGCATGCTGGGATTGATCGTCTTCCCGCTGCTGTACTGCGTGCTGTATCTGGCATGGCTGCATGAGGCGGACGTCGAGCGGATGACCGGGTGGTGGCGACGACGTACTCCGGCGGACGGCAGCGAGCCGGCGGTGATTGCCGGGGAGCGGCCCCGGTTCCGGTGGGCCGAGTGGTGCGGACCGGCGCCGAGCGCGGCGGCTTTCTCCCTGCTCCTCGCGATTGCGGCCGTCGTGGCAGTGGAACTGGAGCAGCGTGCGGACCGGTACGGCGAGCATCGCGCCGAGGGTCGTTACGCGCTGCGCGAGGTTCCGGAGGAGCGGGTGCAGGAACTGCTGCGCGGCGACAAGCGACTGCGCTCCAGCGACAAGGTGTTCGCGTTTGACGTCGGTTCGCAGCTGGTTGGCGGGATTCTGGCGAATCGCCGCGACGCGTTCGGATACGGAGAAGAAGTCATCGTGCAGTGCAGTCTGGTTCCTCCCCATGAGGACATGTGGGTCGAAATCAATCTGCATGATCTGGAGGGACGGCTCATCTCCCGCAACGGCCAGTTTGCGGGCCGGGAGAGTTTCCGTGTCAGCCACACGCATATTTTCGGAAAGGGCCTGCCTCCCGGTGAATACCAGTGGGTGCTGCGGTTCGACGGGCAGGACCTCGCCGGGCGTCCGTTCCGGCTGGGGGACATTCAGCAGGCCTCCGGGACAACCACGGCGGCCGCGGTTGTCGAGTAGGCCGGATTTCGGGCTCCGGGGCGGTGCTCGCGGACTGTTGAATTTCGCGACCTGTGCCGGATTTGCGGATTGCTCCGCGTCGGAACGTGGTGCAGAATCGTTGTGTCCGGCGGCCGGAACACATCGTGCGGCAATGGTCGGCGGCTCCCGGCGGAAACGACGGCAGGGTCGGCGCAGCGCGTGCCGATCTGTATGCAATGCGGGGATTGCCGCGCCTCTCGCCACGGTCCTCGACGTCGCCCGGAAACCGGCCAGTCACCCTCCCTACTTACGATCGATCGCCGATGATCCGATTGACCACGAACGACGTCCGCCGCCTGATCCTGGCGTGCCTGACGGCCATTTGTCTGCCGCTGCCGGCCAGTGCACAACCCGTCGCGGAGATCCCCTCCAACCG
>JAEUIG010000486.1 GCA_016795125.1 Planctomycetaceae bacterium
TGGTGGTTTGATGCCTGGTGTTTAGAGCCTATCCGAAAACCGAAAAGGGGTGGCCGGGGCTGGACCGAAGGGAAGCCCCGGTGTGTGTTCGCCGGGGTTTCGCGTTGCTCCAACCCCGGCCACCCGGTTGGATTGCAGTTCTCGGATAGGCTCTTAGTAAGCGATGAGTGATCTGCCGTTCGATCAACCATGAACAATCAACGATCAACCTAGCTTCGATTTTCGACATTCGAGTCTCGTGTTTCCTCCCCTGAATCCTGACTCCCGAATCCTGAATCCTCTCGCGTGGCAGAAGACCTCGGTCAACCTCGGACAGAAGAAGCGACACCGCGCCGCCGGCAGGAGGCGCGGGACCAGGGACAGATTGCGCTCAGCCAGGACTTGTCGGCGGCGATCATCCTGCTGACGTGCCTGGCGGCGTTGTGGTGGGGCGGGCGCGGCGTGGCGATGCAACTCCTGGGGGCGGTGCGCAACGGGTTGCAGCATCCCGTCACCGGGGACTGGGGAGCGGGCGACACGCTGGTGACGGCGCACTGGCTGACCGGCCAGCTGACAGCCTCCGCCGGATTGATCGTGGGCATCCTGTTCGTCGTCTCGCTGGCCATCGCGCTGGGGCAGTCCGGCTTCAATGTGTCGTTCAAGCCGCTGGAGGCGAACTGGGAGCGATTGTCGCCCGCATCCGGCTGGTCGAAGCTGATGTCGTGGGATGGAGTCGTGCGCGGCATCTCGGTGTTGCTGAAGGTTTCGGTCGTCAGCGCGGTACTGGTGTGGTACCTGGCGGACCGCGTGCAATTGCTGAGAATCCTTGGCGAGGGCTCGCTGGGTCGCGGGATCGCGCTCGGGTGGCAGCTCGCCCTGGAGACGGCGATGGTGATCGCCGGGGGATTTTTCATCGTGGGCGCCGCGGATTACCTCTACCAGAGGTTGCGTCATGAGCAGCGGCTGAAAATGACGCGTGAAGAGGTGAAGCGGGAGCACAAGGAGGACGACGGGGATCCGCATGTGAAGGCGCGCATCCGCCGGCTGCAGCGCGAAGCGGCCGAGCGCAAGATGATCCAGGATGTGCCCAAGGCGACCGTGGTCCTGACCAACCCGACGCACTTCGCGGTCGCGATCCGCTACGACCGGCATACGATGAGTGCGCCGATGGTGATTGCAAAAGGCAGCGATCGCTTTGCGCGGCGCATCGCGGAAGTCGCGCGGCAGAACGGCATTCCGGTGCTGGAGCGCAAGCCGTTGACGCGGCTGTTGTACAAGTCGGTGAAGATCGGGCAGTCAATTCCGCCGGAGCTGTTTCAGGCGCTCGCCGAAATCCTTGCGCATGTCTACCGGCTCAAGCGGGCGTGACGGCGGACGATTTCGCGGGCGCTGCGGAGGCCGTCGACGGCAGCGCTGATGATGCCGCCGGCGTACCCGGCTCCTTCGCCGACCGGAAACAGGCCGGAGAAACCGGGCGTTTCCCGCGTGGCATTGTCGCGATCGATGCGGACCGGCGAGCTGCCGCGCATTTCGGGTCCGACGAGCGTCGCGTGCTTGAGAAAGTCGCCGCGCCACCGGCGATCCATCAGCGGCAGGGCCTCGCGGATGGCGCCGAGCACCGACGGCGGGAGCACCCCGTGCAGGTCGGCCGGCGTCACTCCGCGCTCATAGGAAGATTCCAACCGCGCTTTGGGCGAGGGTGAGCGGGCGGCGAGGAAGTCCTGGGCAGATTGGATCGGCGCAAAGTAGTTCCCGCCCCCGAGCGCGAACGCCGCTGACTCGAACCGCCGTTGTAACTCGACCCCCGCCAGCGGGTGCGCGCTGCCGAATTCTTCCGGTTCGAGCGTGACCATCACGCCGCTGTTCGCAAAGGGGGTGTCGTGGCGCGAGCGGCTCATGCCGTTGGAGCAGAACATGCCCGGCTCGGAAATGCTGGGGATCACCGTGCCGCCGGCACACATGCAGAAGGTGTACACGTCGCGGGAGCTGCGGGCCGTCAGCACGTAGTCGGCCGCACCGAGCAGTTCCAGGTATTCGGGGCGGCCGTACTTGCGGCGGTTGACCTGCACCTGCGGCTGCTCGATGCGCAGGCCCAGCTGAAAGGCCTTGGCGCGCATCGGCACGCCGAGGGCGTGGAGCATGGCGTAGGTGTCGCGCGCGCTGTGGCCGATGCCGAGAATGACGTGCGTTGCGGGAATGTTTCCGCTGGAGGTGTGGAGGCCGCGCAACCGGCCGCCGCTGACGTCGAGCCCTTCGACGCGGCAGTCGAAGCGGTACTCTCCGCCGAGCGCTTCGGTCTGGCGACGGAAGTTGCGACACAGCATGGGGAGACGGTTGCTGCCGAGGTGGGGTCGGTGCTCGTAGCGGATCGAGTCGCGGCCGCCGCACTCAACGAACGCCTGCAGGACCCAGTCGACATCGGGTCCCGTCATGCGGCAGGTGAGCTTGCCGTCGGAGAAGCAGCCGGCGCCCCCTTCTCCGAACAGGTAGTTGTCCTCGGGATCGTGCGGACCTCCCGAATCGAAGACGCGAACGCTGTGGACGCGTTCTTTGACGGGCTTGCCGCGTTCCAGCACGAGCGGCTGGTATCCTTTCTGTGCCAGATAGTAGGCGGCGGTGATTCCGGCGGGACCCGAGCCGACGATGACCGGCCGCGACTCCAGCGGCAAGTCGCCGCCGGGAGGGTCATCAAAGCTTTCGGGTTCGTAGCGGGTGACGTCGCGATCATCGGGCCGCGGTCGCCAGTCGCTGGCGGGGAAGTCTACGGTGACCGAGTAGACGAAGCGCAGGTCGTCGCGTGCGCGGGCATCGAGGCTTTTGCGCAGGATGCGCCACGCACCAAGATCGTGGGTGCGCAGGCCGAGCTGCTGCGCGATTCGCTCAGGCAGCTCTGCTTCCGGCGCTTCGACCGGCAACCGGAGATTGTTGATTCGCAGCCACATCGCAGCCGGGGGAGTTACTTCGATCGACCGAGTCGCCCGGCGCGAAACTGTTGCCTATGCGCGGCGAGGGACATCGATCAGGGCGTCGGCCTCCGGGCAGTTGCGTGCACACAGGGCCAGTGCATCCCATTCGAGCGAGTGCTGAGCGCGATAGGAAGCGAGTCCCGCGAGAACGGCGGCGTTGGCGCGTTCGGCAGGGTCGAGTTTGAGCGAGTTTGGCGACAGATCTGCACAGGCCGCCAGCCATCGTGGGAGGGCCGAATGCGGGGCTGATGCCAGGGACGGCAGCGCTTGAGAAGGTGCTCCGTTGCGGAAGAGCACGCGGGCGCCGGTCACCGGATCGTCCAGGAGCTGGCCGGTCTCGCCGAGGTACAGTGCCCCTGATGACGGAAGCGGATAATCGTCGATCGACTCGTAGGGCGGCGCCCACTCGCCGTCGTACCACGTCACAAAGAACGGCGTTTCTTCGCTGGTTCCGGGGAACTCGTACCGGACGGCCATGGATTGCGGGAACTCGGCGGCCGTCGCCGATCCCGCTCCATAGACGGAACGTGGTTGCCGCGAGCCGAGTACAAGAAGCGGCACGTTCAGCACGCGGCCGCCGCGGCTGCGGAAGTCGCGCTCGGAATCGTCACTCGCGGAGCGGCTGGTCCAGCAGACGATTTCGCGGAGCGCTCCCAGTTCGGCGTCGTCGATCAGGGACGCAATCTGCCGGACGGAAGGGGCGTCGGGCGACAGCGAATCGGTCCGCAGCACGACGCCGCGGTGGCGTGCGAGTTCGGTGAGTGTGCGCCATTCGGTGACTGAGCGGCCGAGCGGGTCCGCAGCGAAGACGTGCAGCCCGCGTTCGAGCGCCTTTCGTGCGGCGTCTTCCGGGGCAGCCAGGCCGCTGCCAATTGCGAGTGCATCGATGGCGACATCGGCCAGTTCGTCGAATGTGCCGCCAACTGCGGCCACTCGGGCGCCGGCAGCGACGACGGCACGAGTCAGGTCAGGAACGTGCGTTTGCGCGGCGAGCAGTCCCACCGCACACGCATCGTGTGCTTCCCGACGAATCGGATTGCCGAAGCTGAGCGGCCCGCACGCGCCCGCAGCCACAGCGGCGGACAACTGGAGGAACTGACGTCGCGATTGCGATAACGGCATAGCCGTCTCCACGGCGGTCGGAATCGTCATTGGACAGATGCGCTGCGGATCGACGAAAGAGTTGTTGTGGCGAATGCCGGCGGCGATCCACGGGGGGCGTTGTCGCCGATCAGCAGTTGAGAATCAAGTCTGCGCGTCATGCGTGGGGCTACGAATCTGGAGATTGACATGCGTCGCGATGCGCAATCGTGCGCGCGTGGCGATGTCACGCGGGAACTTGTCGAAAAACAATCGCGCGGTCAACCGTGCGCGCCCGAATGAATCGCATGCGACCGTTTGAGGACACGCAGCGCGCGAAGTTGACAGGCAGGCGGACGTGGCGACGCGTCGTCGGCGCGCGCCAATTAGAGATTCAGCGGATCAGGTGTGCGGACGGTGAATGTCTTGCGCACGCGCTCGAGGACGTGCCACTCCGTCTTCAGTCCCAGTGGAAAGGTCGCGAAGTCGCCGGCGCGTAGCTCCATCCGCTGTCCATCCTGCGTGGTCACGATCACATGGCCGGAATGGATGTGCACGAACTCATCCCACACGAAATCCCAGGTAAAGCGTCCGGGCGTACACTCCCACAATCCGCTGGAGATGCGTTTGTCGTCCGATTGCAGAATGACGCGGCCGAACGCTTCGGGCCGTCCTTCGCGGATCGACTCCGGCGCCAGTGGCATTGGCGGCAATGGTTCGGTGGAAGCGCGGACCATCCGGGGTGAGAGGGCGCTCATGGCGTGTGCTCCGATCGAAGGGTGGCACGTCAGCGCCGCCGGTGGCATCGGCGCGCTGAGGCTGCCTCATTCGATACGCGGAACGCTGTGGAAGCAAGTCCGCGAATGGAAGAAAGTGACACAGAGTCGCGGAGACACAGAGTCTCACGAAGAAAAATAAGACGTGCGACAGCGTCGTCCGCATTGGCGGACGAACCTGAAGCCTGTGTCAGTTCGAGTTCAGGACGAGAGCCCAACTGCTTTCTGGACTCGTCCCTGCGCGTCGCGGCGCCTTTGTGACTTTGCGTCGATCTTCCGACGTCTAAAGTCAGTGGAGGTGTTACCGGATCAGGAAGTTGATCGGATGGACGGCAGATTTGCCGTTGAATTCGTCCTCGATGCGGAGGACGAGCGTATACGGGCCAGGCGTGAGATGCTGCGGCAGGTCGATGGTGTAGCTGTGGAAGTAGTCGCGGCGGATGGTGCGGCAGACGTCTTCCGTGGGGGTGAGTGAATTCTGCTCGATGATCTCGCCGTCCGCTCCGCCGCGGCGGATTTCGATGAAGGATTTCAGGCGTGTCGCATACAGGCCGTTGGCCTGCGGCCGGCTTTCGAAGTTGGCGACTTCCGCATAGACGAGCACCGTCTGCCCGGGGCGGAACTCGTCGCGCTGGAAGCTTTCGAAGTTGCCGAAACTGTTGATCTTGTAGCAGAAGCTGACATCGGAAAGCTGCAGGGCGGCCACCTGCTCCAGCTTGGTCTGGGCGTAGTCCAGCTGCTGCAGAGTCGAGGCGGCGCGTTCCGAAGGATCGGACAGCGTCTGCGTATCGAAGTAGTTGGACACGGCCCAGAAGAGCGCCGTCCAGAATTCCTGCTCGGCTGGAGTCAACCCTGGAATGGCGGTGTGCGCCCGTTGCGGCTGCTCGGCCATCAGGTAGAGCATGCGCAGCCAGACCTGGCGCTTGATGTACGCCACGCGATCCTGATCGGACAGCCCGGGGTGGCTGGCCTGGACCTCGGCCTCGACGAGGGAGGTCAGTCGCTGGAGTGTTTCCTGCCAGTAGGCGCCTTGCAGGGTGGTCGCGCCGAGCGGATCCGTGGCCGGGAGACCGGTCGGAAGGTTGCTGCCGGGAGCGATGTCGAATCCCTGGCTCGGTTCGAGGTAGCCGGGTCCCACGACAGGGGTCACTGCCGGGGCTGCGCCGGCCTGATTCGGGGTAATCGAAGGCATCGCGCTCTGCTGCACCGAGGCGGGTGCGAACCCCGCCGAGGTGACGGAAGGCGCGTCGTTGCGTGACAGGAGTTCTTCGTGTTGCGTCTGCAGCGTCGGCGGCGACGGTTCGCGCTCGGTCGGGCGACTGAAGGGGGACACCCCGGAGATCGATTCGCCGGACACCTGCGGTTCGGGAGCATTGAGCCGGGATGCAATGCCGGTCGATCCGAATGCCGAGGCGTCTTCCAGCGTTTCAAAATCGAGTCGCGGAGCGTTTGGCGAATTCAGCGCCGAATGGCCGTTGGCCGGTGGCGCCGCGCCGGCGCCGGACAGCGACGGGTCGGAGTTTCCGGAGGTCGCGGCTGCCGTTCGAGCGGCTTGCATCCGCCGTGCCTGCAGCGCCTGGGGAACCGCCGCCGGATCCATCGACTGCAGGAACGACATCCACTGATCGCGTTCGACCGGCGTGCAGTCCTGAAGCTCTGTCTGAATGAGCATCAGCGTGGCGGCGTCCATTTTGCGCGCCGGTCGTGCTGACGACAGTGACGCCTGGTGGACATCGGCTCTTTCGGACTCCGCCAGGGGTTGGTCGGAGCTGGCTTCCGCTTCCGAGTCCGGTTCATCCTGGCCGGGGGGGGCGTCGTCGGCGACGTCGACGGGGCGCAGCGACGCCATCCGCGACATCAGGGTGTCGCGGCCCGGCGACGCTCCCGTGCACCCGGTGCTCAACAGCAGCAGGCCCACGGCAGTACGGCGGAAAGCCGCGCGCAGCGTCATGACGGCATCCTTGCACGACGAGGCGAAACGAAGGAGAAACCGTGCGAGAGAGCGGCCGCAGGGGCCGTCCGGCGCACGTTCACCAATTGGAAATGGGGGAAAGGGGCGGGGAGGCTAGTCGAAGGCCCGGATTGACACAAGGTCGGGTTCGACCCGGCGAGGTCCGGGATCGGCGAAATCCGAGGCACGCAGTCCGAAGAAGGGGTTGATCGTTGATGGTTGATCGTTGTTCGACGGCGCGCGTTCGTCGCGATTTGTCGATAAACCATCAACGATCAACCATCGACCGGCTCAAAACCGACGACCGTCGACCGAATCCCGCCAAATCGATTGGCTTTTGGTCGCAGACGTGCGATAATTGCCGGTCTGAGGGGAGTGAAAGGCTATCTCCCGTACGGTGATGCCGTGCGAACCGGGTCAGACGGGAAACCGAGCAGCCCTAAGTACCGTGCACTCAGGTGTGCGCGGAGGTAGCCTTTCACTCCCTTTTTTGCTGCGCGAGTGGGAAAAGTGCGAAGGGTGGGGCGGCGAATCAGCTCGCGGTAGGTGCGAGGTTGAGCCCGGCGCTCAGTGCTCCAATTCAGCCCATCGGCGAGGCTTCGAAGAGGTTGCCGCCGACACGCTTGTCCCGATCTCGCCACAGCAGATCGAAATAGATGGGAGCGACTTCCTTGGAAACGATGCCGCTCATGCGCCGCGCCCGCTTTGCCAAGGCGTCCTGAAACTCCAGGTACAGTTGCTCGGTCTCGATATTCCCGAAGGAGGATCGCGGCGGAAGTCCCGAATCCCGCAGTTCCTCTTTTGTGAACGCCTTGTCGAGACTCTGCTTGTCCAGCGGAACGAACAACAGTGGAACCAATGCCTTGCGGAGCGATTCGGCCTCCGTGCTCATCGCGATCAGGTGCATCAAGTACAGGTCGATGGGCCTTCGCAATCGTCCGTACGAACTCAGTTGGCTCAACTCGAGGCTGCCGAGTTCCGGCCTGATGAGTCGCTGCCATTGATTGCACAACTGCTGCAGCTGATTCCGGTCAGTCACTTCGGAAAGTTGCTGCAACGTCGCATCCGGGTTCTCCAGGAAGAACCGATCGTAGACCTCTTTGGCGCTGGGACCGGGCCGAGCCTGCCTGAGCGTCCGCGCAGAACTGCCCATCATCACGGCGCGATTCTCGACGCGGCCGTCGTGAAAATGTACCTCCACTCCCTCGATGATCTCGTTCCAGGCGTATTGTGGATGAGGTGAGAGGAATACTCGCGTCGCGAATTCGATCTCCACATCGGCGAATGGCAGGCGTTTAGGCGGCAGCGTGATTCGAGGCAATGCAAGAACTCCAAAAATCCTGTTCGACGATATTCCCCACTCGGCGTCTTCATTTTTCACGCCCCGTCACATCTTCTCCGCGACGCGGATGCCGAGCAGCGACAGGCCGCGCTCGATGATGCGGCCGGTCAGGTCGACGAGCAGCAGCCGGCTGGTGCGCGTGGCTTCGTCGTCGGCTTTCAGGACCGGGCACTGCTCGTAGAAAGTTGAGAGCAGGTTGGCCGTCTCGAACAGGTACTGCGTGAGCTGATTGGGGCGGTAATCCTCGGCGACGCCGGCCAGAGCGTCCGGGAAGCGGCAGAGCTGGAGGGCGAGCGCCCGTTCGGCCGGAGCGGTGAGACGGATGGCGTCTGCCTGTTGTCGCAGGGCGGCGCGATCGACGCCGCCGCGGCGAAAGATGCCGCCGATGCGGGCATAGGCATACTGCATGTACGTGGCCGTGTCGCCGGACTTGGCCAGCATCTTGTCCCAGCTGAACACGTAGTCGCTTTCGCGATTGTGGTGCAGGTCGGCGTACTTGATGCCGCCGATGCCGACGATCTCGGCGACGGCCTGCCGGGCGGCGTCATCCAGTTCGGGCGCCGGCTGGTCCTGGTCGTCACGTTTCGCATCGTCGTTGTCGTCGACGATCCGGCGCGCCGCCGCGACGGCTTCATCGAGGAGGCTTTCGAGGCCGACATTGTCGCCGGCGCGCGTCTTGAAGGGGCGGCCGTCTTCCCCCATTACGGTTCCGAAACTGACGTGCTTGAACTCCGTCTGCGTGTAGCCCCACTTGCGGGCAGCGGCGAACAGCAGGTCGAAGTGTTCGCTCTGCCGGGCGTCGACCACGTAGAGGATGGCGTCGGCGTGCAGTTCCTGTTCGCGATACGCGATGGTGGCGAGATCGGTCGTGCCGTAGGTAAATGCGCCGTCGGTTTTGCGGATAATCAGCGGCGCGTTGTTGCCTTCGACGAACACGCACAGCGCGCCGTCGCTGTCGGTCGCGATGCCGGCGGATTTGAGATTTTCCGCGACTCCTGCCAACTGCGGCTGGTAGTAACTCTCGCCGAGCGTGACGTCGAAGGACATGTCGAGCCGCTGGTAGATCGACTCCAGCGCCGCGATGCATTGCGGGACGAACTCCTGCCAGAGCCGCAGGTTTTCGGGATCGCCGGCGTGCAGCCGGGCGGTTTCGTTGCGGGCGAGGCGGGCGATGTGGGGATGCGCGTCGGCGGACGACTTAAGGTCCGCGTCCGCATCGACAGCCGCGATCTTCTTTCGCGCAGATGCCAATTCCTCCTCGGACGCTGTCACGTCGGCCCGCAGCTTCTTCAGTAGTTTCTTCAGCTCCTTCGCATCCAGGTCGGTGCGAGCCTCGCCGGCAGTGAGCAGCTGTTGTCGCGCGGCGAGCGTCGCCTCCAGTTGTGCCAGGGCGGCGCGGGCGTCGTGGTATTCGCTCAGGGTGTTGACGAGCCGGTACAGCCGCGCCAGTTCGCCGACGGCGTTGCGTTCGTACGCGGAACGGTCGGCGAAGTGCTTGTACCCGTAAATGATCATCCCGAACTGAGTGCCCCAGTCGCCGATGTGGTTGTCGCTGACGACCGAGTGCCCGAGCGCCCGCAGAATACGGCACAGCGCGTCGCCGATGACCGTGCTGCGGAGGTGGCCGACGTGCATCGGCTTGGCGACGTTGGGCGACGAGAAGTCGATGACATAGCGGCGCGGTGCGGCGGGTGTCTGGACGCCCAGCCTGTCGTCCGCTGCCGACTGGTTAACGGCCGACTGCAGCCAGTCGTCGCGGAGCTTGAGGTTGATGAAGCCCGGGCCGGCGACGTCAGGGGCGGAGCAGAGATCGGCGACGTCGAGGGCGGCGATGATCTGTTGTGCGATGTCCCGCGGCGGGCGTCCCAGTTGCTTGGCCAGCGGCATCGCACAATTGGCCTGGAAGTCGCCGAACTTCGTGTCCTGGGCGGGGCGGACCATGTCCGCGAACGGGCGTGGATCGGGCGTCAGCGTCGAGAGCGCGGCGGCGAAACGCCGGCGCAGTTCTGCAAGGATGTTCATGCGGCGATGAATACGCCGAACGGGGTGAGAATGCAATCCGCCGAGCGGCGGGGTTCATCCCCGCCGGCTGGCGTGATGCTGCCGCACTCCGGCGGGGCTTAACCCCGCTGCTCGTTACGCGGCGGATTCGTCGTCGAGCTGGTCGGCGAGTTCAGTCCAGTCCACGCGCAGGGCGTCGCCCCACAGATGCTCGAGGTCGTACAGCCCGCGGGCTTCTTCGGTGAAGAGGTGCACGACGACGTCGCCGAAATCCTGCACGATCCACTTGCTCGAATCGAGACCTTCGAGGCCGAGCCGCTTGGAGCCGTAGCGCTTCAGGACTTTGCGGACCTCTCCCGCGATGGCGTGCATCTGCCGGCGGCTGTTGCCCGTGCCGATGACGAAATAGTCGAACAGCGGCGTGA
>JAEUIG010000494.1 GCA_016795125.1 Planctomycetaceae bacterium
GAGCTTCGACCTGGACGACACGCTCGTGCTCTATGGAGACGGCCGGCCTCGGGAGTCGTGCGGGATTCCATGGTTGCTGCGGTCGTGGCTGCGCGATCCCCTCCGTGCCGGCAGCCGCGACCTGCTGCAGAGGCTGCACGATCGCGGGATCGAGATCTGGGTGTATACGACATCGTGGCGCAGTGAGTTCTCGATTCGCGTGTGGTGGCGGCTCAACAGGCTGCCGCCGCTGGGGGGCGTGGTGAATCAGGGCCGCCACGAGCAGGGGATGCGGAGCCTCGGGCTGGCGCGTCCCCCCACAAAGCTGCCCGGGCACTGGGGCATCGATGTGCACTTTGATGATTCGGACGGAGTACGGCAGGAGCAGGCGACGCATTCCGTGGTGCGCATCGTCGTGATTTCTCCGGACGACGAGAACTGGACGAGGCGGGTGATGGACGCCGTGGATCAGGAACTGGAATCCCGGGGTCTGCGGCGCTGAAGTCAGGCTCAGACGCCGACTTGTTCGTTCGGAATTGACGGACGGCTCAATCCGCGATGGGATGGTGCTGCTGGCCGTGATCTCCGATCGGTCTGCTTGCCCATTCCATCGCCGCCTCCCATGCGAAACTCTCTGCTGCTGATTGTCCTGCTTGCCGGAAACGCGGCGGCCGCTGAGCGTCCGAATGTTCTGTTCATCGTCGCGGATGATCTGGGCTGGAGCGACGTGGGTTGGCACGGAGGTTTCGGAAAGACGCCGCATCTGGATCGACTGGTCCACGAGGGGATCGAGCTGGATCAGCATTACGTGCAGCCGGTCTGCACGCCGACACGCACCGCACTGATGAGCGGGCGGTATCCCGGCCGGTTTGGTCCGCACGCGCTCGCGCCGAGCAACCTGCGGGCGCTGCCGCTCGACACGGTCACGCTGGCATCGGCCCTGCGATCGCTCGGCTACGCCACGTTTCAGGCGGGCAAGTGGCATCTTGGTTCGCGGCCCGAATGGGGGCCGACGGCATTCGGCTTCGATCATGGTTACGGCACGATGACGGGCGCCGCCGATCCCTGGACTCACAAGTACCGTGCCGGAAGTCCCTATGAGGACACCTGGCATCGCGACGGCGTTCGGCTCGATGAAGAGGGGAACGCCACCGAACTGGTGGCCGACGAGGTGATCCGCCGCATCGAGGAGCGGAAATCGCCGTGGTTCATCTACGTCGGGTTTCACGCCGTGCATACGCCGGTGGACGCCCCCGACGAATACAAGCGACTTTATGACGGCGTGAAGTTCCACGACGACCCCGTGCTGCACGAATCGCGGCTGCGGCTGGCGGCGGAGGTTTCCCAGCTGGATGCGAAGGTTGGCGCGTTCGTTGAGGCACTGGAACGGACCGGTCAGCGCGAACGGACGCTGATTGTGTTCACGAGCGACAACGGCGGGATTGAATCGCTGAAGAACGCCTATGTCGGCGCCGTTCCGGATTCCCCGCTCAACAGTGAGAACGATCCTCTGCGCGGCCAGAAGGCGACCGTGTACGAAGGGGGCATCCGCGTTTGCGCGTTCGCGAACTGGCCCGGGAGACTGGCGGCGCGAAAACTGGCCGCGCCGCTGCACGCGGTCGACTGGTTCCCGACGATTGCCGGCCTGGTGGGTTATCAGCCGGAGTCCGATCTGCACTGGGACGGGGTTGACCGCTGGCCGGTGCTGGCCGACGCCGGCTTCCAGCCCGGTCCACGGACGATCTACATCGCTTCGCGCCACGGTTTTGCACTACGGCACGGGGACTGGAAACTGGTCCAGCCGCTGGACCGCGAGGCTGAGCTGTACAACGTCGCGGTCGATCCGTTCGAGACGACGAATCGAGCGCAGATTGACGCAGGCAAGACCGCCGAACTGATGGCGATGCTGGCGGAGCAGCAGGCGCTCGATGAGCCGGATCTGCCGGCCGATCTGGAGGGGCTTGCGAAGTAACAGTGCCGGACATTGCGAGTTGAACCGGGGGGCTGATGCCGACCGGCTCGCCTGAACGGCGTACTGGCATGGTTCTGCGGGTACTCCGACGAAAACCCTGCCTTGCAGGAGTCCCGGGGGCCGGATAACTTTCAGTCAGAGCGGCGATGCACCGGGCTGCTGGCGTGCCGGCAGCCGGTTTCTGAGAATTCGGCGAGGCGCCGGCCTCGACACAGGGCTGCCGGCGGTTCCCTGCCTGCCTCTCACAAGGGGTGTCGTTCCCACGCGAACGCGCCGGCGATCATTCCTCGTAGACAGAAAACGGATCAATGGCGCGTCCTGCCAACGACGATGACTTCACCTCGGCCGCCGAGAGCCTGCTGGGGATCGACTTGTCGTCCTCCGCGGTTCCGAGCGAACCGATCGACCTCGACGATGCCGACCTGTTCGGCGAGCCGGAACCGGTCGCGCCAGTGAAGGCGCCGGAGCCGGAGCCGCCGGTCGCCACGACTCCTGCGCCGCGTGCTGTGGTGGTCGACGACGCCTTCGACGCCTTCGACGACTTCGGGGCCGGGCTGGATGCGGTCGATGTCGCTCCCCCGCCGCGTGCGGCGACTCCGAAACCAGCGTCCCCGGCGCCAGCGCCGGTTCGCGCATCCGTAGCGCCGCCGGTTCGCGCCGCTGCATCGCCTCCCCCTCCTGCGCGTGCGCAAGCCAGCGAACCAGAATTGATTTCCGATCCTGAGCCGGTTCCGGAGCCGGCGCCGGTGGCTCGTAGAGACGACAGCTACTGGGACGCTCTGGAAGGCTTTGACTGGAGCGACGATACGAGTTCGGCATCGAAGTCGTCCGAACGGGAAGAGCGGCCGCGCGGCCGGTCTTCGGATCGATCGCGTCGCGGCTCCGGCCGGGGGGAACGTTCGTCCGAACGGCCTCGACAGTCGAGTTCGCGCAGTTCGGAACCGTCGCCGCCGCCGCCGCCGCGACGTCCGGCGCCACCCGTGTCCCAGCGGGAAGAGGACGACTTTGGCGGCGGCCTCGACGAGGCGGCTCCCTCGAGCCGCCGCAGCGAGCCTGATCCCGATCGGTCGACATTCGCACTGGATCCGAGCGAGTCGCAGGTGCGGTACACCGAGCCGGGAGAGACGACCGACCGTTCGACGTTTCCGCGCAGCCCGTCGAAGTCTCAGGATCGCTACGCCGATCGCGGGCAGCGCTCCGGCCGGCCGGCTCCTCCTCCGAAGGTATTCGACGACAGTGATGACTTTGGTGCGGGGATCGACGAGAACGCCGGCGCGTCGTCGGACAGCGGCCGTTCAGACGGCGACACGAGTGAGTCCGGACCGGCGAGTTCCGAAGGGGAACAGCGTCGCGGTCGTCGCCGCGGGCGTGGACGCGGACGTGGACGCGGCGAACGCGGACGGCAGGAGGAACAGCGGGCGCCCGCCGAGGCCCGGCGTTCTGAAGCGCAGGAGATTCCCGAAGAAGAGTTCGACGTGTCGTTCGGAGATTTCCCTGCGGCCGAACTGCCTGAGCCTGAATCCGACGTCTCCGAATCGCGATTTGCGGACGTGCCGACGTGGGCTGAGGCGATTTCGCTGCTGGTGAAGGGGCGTCCCCGCACATCGGAGTCCGGCGGCGGGCGCGGCGATTCCAGCAGCGGCTCGTCCGAGCGCAGCGGCGGCGACCGCGGGCGAGGCCGGGGTCGCGGCGGGCGAGGCCGTGGACGGCGTCCGCAGTAGTTGACGGCGAAACCGCAAGCGGGGTGTGGACGCGGGCGGACTTTGGGGGTCGGCTACATGTTGGTCTTCGCGTCGCCGGCGTCGCCAACGACCGCGTTGAGCGCGCGCACCAGTTCTGCGTCGTGCTCGTGCCCCTGGCTGTAGATGCGGAAAATGATAAAGCTGATCGGCAACGCGCGGAACAGCTCGTCGTCGTGCAATTCCGTTGTCTGGCCGCCGGCGGGGTCGACCAGGAAATTCTGCCCGCCGGTCGGCCGACGTGCGCTCGGCCGGTGATAGTGCCTCGCGACGTCGATCTTCAGCGGCACTTCGCGCAGCGCGCGGGGCAGCTTGCTGCGAATCCGGCGGAGCATCAGGTCCGGCTCGGAGAAAATCGTCGTCGCTTCGGCGGTGGCGTGATGGAAATTGATCGTCCGTTCGACCGCCATTTTCCAGCGGACGTTCCGGGACAGGATCGCGGCCCAGCGTTCGCCGAGGCTCTTCAGCGCGGGGTCCGAGGCATACGCCCAGCGCTGCACATCGACGAGGAACGACGACTCGGTAAACAGCCGGTAGTCCTGGAGGTGGCCCAGCGGATTGCCGGGGAACAGGTGCGGCATGGTCTCCGGGAAGATTTCTTCGAGCGCGATGTCGAGCGCGCGGACGGTCCGGTGAAAATAGATCGTGCGGAACAGGTTCGCGCGGGTCTCGATGAAGTGGATCAGCGTCGGCAGCCCGCGAACGTGGATCGACAGCCCGGCCGGCGTGAAGAAGCTGTAGTGCAGCAGCCGGCTGATATCGAAGCTGCGCTGGCTGTAGCCCGACATGTACGCATCGCGCAGGACGAAGTCCATGTTGTCGACGGTGTAGATGCCGCTGAACAGCGCGCGGAGCTTCTTGAGCCAGTCGGGATGCCCTTCGTCTTCAGCGCCGCCCCTCGGACGGCGGATGAGCCAGGCGACCTGGCGCGGGTCGAGCTCCTCCAGCGGGCCGAGTTTTCCATTCGGATTGCGACGCACGCGGCGGAGCAGATCGCCGAGTTCGTGCTCGATCACGTGGCCGCCGATGTCCTCGTGAGTCACCTCGAACTGGGCGAGATAGTGATCGTCGAAGAAGTGGCCGAACGGTCCGTGGCCGACGTCGTGCAGCAGCCCCGCCATGCGGACCAGCGTCTCGACGTACGCGCGGGACGGGACGTTGGAGCAGGAATCCACCAGCGAGTCATACCATTCGGCGATGACCCGCGAGCCGAGGTGCATCACGCCGAGCACGTGCTGGAAGCGCATGTGTTCCGCCGACGGGAACACCCACCAGGCCGTCTGCAGCTGGTGAATGTGCCGCATCCGCTGGACCCACGGATGGTCGATCAGCTCCTGCTCGCTGACCTCGCCGGCCGGCAACCCGCTTCGCGACGTGAAACCGATGTACCCGTGAATCGGGTCGTGCGCCAGGCTTTCGGTGGAGTAGTCGCGGGGCATGGAGCGAGGGGACAGGGGACAGGGGCGGGGAAAGTTGGGTCGGGGACGTCTTCAGTCGTCCATGCCGGGGCTGCGGCGGGAGGACTTGCGGGTGGAGTTGCGCTTCTTGGAGGCGAGGCGCCTCAGCTTCGAGCCTTTCGTCGCGCGCGTGGGGCGGCGCGTTTTGGGCGCCTTGGTGGCGGCCAGCAGCAGGATGCGCAGTCGATCGATCACATCCGCCTTGTTGCGGGGCTGATCGCGGAACTGCTGGCCGACGAGGATGAACACGCCGTCGTCGGTGATCTTGCCGCGGTTCTGCGTACGAAAGCGGACGGCGACTTCGAATGGCAGCACCTGCGTGGCGGCGAGGTTCCAGCGCAGCTGGACTTTGGAATTCACCTTATTGACGTTCTGGCCGCCAGGTCCGGAACTGCGCGCGTAATTGAACTCGAGCTCCGACAACGGAACCCGAATGGAACTCGTCACAAAGATTTCGTTCAGCGCGTTCAATTCCGGCACTCGACGGCGTAGGGCGGGCCACGGTCTGGCGGTTGATTGTACGAGCCGCCGCGGCTCGGCGGGAGCCTCGCCCGGCTTTGCACAGTGATTCAGGGCACAGGCAAAACCCACTCGACTGATCTGAACGTCAATCATTGTGAGCCGGCGGAATCGCGAGCGAAACAGCGACCCACAGCGCCAGATTCACCACGGAGAACACGGAGACCACGGAGAAGAACCAGGAGTTGAACGTTGTTACTCCGTGTCCTCCGTGTTCTCCGTGGTGAGCTTCCGTCCGTTGCGGAGGTTGGCGCCGATGACAATTCTCAACGAACCGAGTACTACAAGTGTTTTTCAAGGCCACCTCACCCTCCGGGACACGAATCGGCTGTCAGCCGATCGCGGCCTTTGTGCGCTCGACCAAAGAGCTGTCTTTCTCGCCGGACCCGCGCAGGTTGTAAATGCCCGCGGCCAGGAACCGGTCGCGGAACTCCGGTGAGACGTGGTAGTAATCTTCGAGAACGGCCGAGCTGAATTTGTAGTCGTGGGCGTCGCCGCTCTTGAGGAAGATCAGCACGCGGGCGGCGTCGATCAACTGCTCCGGCGGCAATCCCCCCTGCAGGGCGGCCAGCGACTGTCGCGATGCCAGGTTCCGGTCTCCGCCGAGGTTGGAGAAGATCGCCTCGATGGCGCCCGTTCCTGGTTCCGGCGCGGGTTCGGCCGCGACCTGTTCAATGTCCACGTCCGCCACGTTGCCGCGGTTTTTCATGGCTTCGCGGAACATCGGCAGGAACGCCGTGTTCTGGAGCAGCAGCAATCGCCGGGTCATGTCGTCGGCGGCGGTGTCGTACGCAAACCGGAACGCGTTGGTGCAGGTGAGCGCGTGCAGCGACACGATCCCCCGCTGTCGCAGCAGCAGTTCGCCGCCGCTCAGGAACAGCGCATCCCAGACCGACTGGGGATGGACGCCCTGGTTGATCGTTTC
>JAEUIG010000505.1 GCA_016795125.1 Planctomycetaceae bacterium
TGCCGGCGACAAGGTCGCGCGCCCCTGCACGACGGTTCAACTCACGGAGACCGGAGGGCAGCAGGCCGCCGCCTGCGGTCTCACGCCGCTCTGGTCGGTGCGCGATCAGGACATTGTCCAGTTGCCCGACCTGAAGTCGCTCGCAGGCAGTCCTTTGGCCGGGCGCTGGCAATAGGTTTAGACACGCAGGCCGAACAAACGCCGCAACGCGACATAAGCGCGGCGCCCGAGCGTTTCGGAGCGGACGGTGACGAGGGCGGCGCCGCGGCCGCCGATCCTCAATCCGGGCTCAACGCGATCCAGCGTGACGCGGGCCTCGTAGAGCGTCGCTCGTTGATCTGCAGCGCCCTGTGACACGTCGCTGGCCAGCAGTCGTGACCACGATGCGACATTCTCCTGCGGCGCAACGGCGGACTGTCGCGAAATCTGGGTGACGACGCCGGTCAGCCGGCGGACGGGGATTGCATCGGCCCGCAGGGACACCGGCTGTCCGACCTGCAGTTCCGCCACCGAGTCTTCATCAACGACCAGCGTCGCCACCAGTTGCTGCGGGTCTCCCACCAGGCATAGCAGGGCGCCTGCCGGAACGGCGCGGCCAAACTGTTCGCGACTGATGGGCGATGGCGGAGCCGGTTCGCCGGAGTCGTCCGCGCCATCCGCAACTGGTGGGGGCAGGACGACGCCGGTGATTTCCGCCGTCATGGTCAGGCGCGCGTGGTTCTGCCGCAACGTTTCCAGCTGCTGCTCCAGTGCGGCAAGTTCTTCGCGCGCCGCGGGCAACTCCTGGACGGCGATTGCATCCCGGTCGCGACGCGAATCCAGTGCGCGGACGCGGACCTGCTGCCGGGCCAGCCGTCCGGACAGTGCCGCGATCTGGATGTCGAGGTCCGGGTTGTCCAAGGCGACGATCACGTCGCCCTGTTGCACAGCCTCTCCGCATGCGACGGCACTCTGCAGCCGGCCGGACATAAGGGCGTAAACGGGGCGCGCATCGACCGGTTCGATAACGAACGGCACGCCGACGTGCTGGGGCAGGGGCATCATCAGGAAGGCGGCCAGCAGGGCGATTGCCATCAGCATGGCGGCGGAGAATCGCCGGCCGTTCAGCGGCCGGCTGGTCGAGGGACGCCGGATCCGCCGCGCGAGGCTCGCCGTCGGCCCGTAGATGACGCCACCGACCGTCACGACGCTCAGCAGCATGGCCAATGATCCCAGTCCCTGCGGCGCGAGAGTTCGATGCAGCATCCACAGGATGCCAACCATCACGAGCAACCGGTACACCCCGGAGAGGACGCCGTAGGCCACCAGCAGGCGACGGCGATCCGGGCGGATGTCATCGCGACCGGGATCAATTCCGATCAGCCGCTGCGCAAGACTGCTGACCGCCGTTTTCGACTGCTGGGCCAAATTGGGAATTCCCCACAGGTCGGACAGCACGTAGTAACCGTCATAGCGCAGCAGCGGGTTGCCGTTGAGCAGCAGCGTATTGACGGAACACAGCAGCACGATGTTGAGCGCGACCTGGTGCACGACGCCCGGCTCCGAAAATCGCCACAAGTACACGCAGGCCGACGCCAGCAGCAGCTCGACAAACATCCCGGCACTCGACACGGCGATCCGCTTCCATTTGCTCGGAATCATCCAGGCGTCGGAGACGTTGCAATACAGGCAGGGCACGAACACGAGCAGCATGGCGCCGATCTCGTGGCTTTCACCGCCGAAGTGCTTGCAGGCGACGCCGTGCCCCAGTTCGTGCAGGATCTTGGAAATCGCCACCGCCGCCATCAGCGCCAGCAGGTTCTCCCGGTGGAGCAGGGCGTCCTGCGTCAGCTCCGACGCAGCGGGCGGGTGCGCCAGCATCACGAGCATTGCGGAGACCATCAGGCACAGCGCAGCGCACAGGAACCACGGACGGAACGCCCAGCGCGTCCGGCGCTCCAGTTGCTCCAGAAACCGATCTGCGTCGACGCCGCGAAACCGGATGGCGAGGATCGACAACAGCGACTGTGCGAACGACCGGCGCTGCTTGCGGCGTCCACGTTCGTAGACCTGTGCTCCCTGACCGGGTGCATCGGAGACCAGCATTCCCAGTGCGTGCATCCGGGCGACGAACTCTCCCAGTGTCGGCAGTCCCAGCCGACGTGGAACGAATTGCCGCTCAAAGGCGCGGCAGATTTCGTGCGCGGTTCGCCGGCCATCAAGCAGCTGCAGCAGCGAGAACTCTTCGGGGCCAAACGCCAGATAATGCAGCGCCACCGGGTCCTTGACGACCCAGACCACCTCGCCGCCGTGCACCTGCGGCATCCAGTGCAGGTCCGGCCGCATCCGCGCTCGGAGCGGACGCATCTTGCGACTGGATTGGGAATCTGGCACGTCCATCGGCCGTCACTTGCGAGTGGAAATCCTGAGACGCCCGGACATGCCGGACTTCAGATCGGCGGCCGCATTGTCGATCTCGGCCCACACGAGGATCTGGCCGTTGACGGAATCCACTTCCTGACCGACGAGCGTCAACTGGCCGACGTAATCCCTGGTGCGACCGTCCGGCAATTCGATCGTGAGCGTCGCGCGCGACTGCGTGCTCAGCAGCAGCGAATGCTTCACGGCGACAAAGCCTTCCGCCTGCACCTTCTCCATATTCAGCACGCGGACCACGGTTTCGCCTGGCTCGACCCATTCACCGATATGCGGCTTGATCTCCACGACGACACCGTTGATGGGGGACACGATGCGACGGCGTTCCACCTGCCGTTCGGCGATGAGCACTTCCTGCTGCAGCGAGTCGGCTTCCAGCTTCGAGAGCCGCAGTGTGAGCTCCGCCTGCTCGACGGCCAGCGCCGCCCGTTCCACGTTGAGCTGGAGCTGATCGAGTTCCGCCGCCGAGATGCTGCCCGGCAGCCGTTCCAGCCCCGCCTGCACGCGGCTGAGCTCCGACTGCTCAACCTCCAATGACTTCCGCGCGAACCGCAGGTCGACATCGTCCGTAGCTTTCTCCGTCGCGACCTGGGCCTTTAAACGCGCGCGGGCAAGTTCCAGCAGCGGCTCCTCATCGCCGATCTGCAACAGCAGCTGTCCGGCCTGCACCTTGTCGCCGGGATGGACTTCCACGGCCGTCAGCGTGCCGAACTCGCGGGCCGGCACATCGGTCCGCTCGACGGCCCGAATAATGACGGAGGGGACTTCCACGTCACCCGCGATCACATCCGCTCCCAGGAAAGCGTGGAGTACGACGAACATCTGGCAGATCAACATGGGAGCGTGATTCCGAGGGAGTAATACCTGATGCGACGGCAGCGATGATCAGTACCACACCAGTCGCACCACGGCCTCGTATAAGTCGTGAAACCAGACGTATCCGAGCGAGCGATGTCCGCAGTCGATGCGGGCGAGGACCGACGTGCCGCAACGCTCGTCATCAAAACCGCCAGTCGTGACGGCGGCGGTCGCGGGCGCACTGACCCGCTCGCCCCGGGTGTCGCGGTCCCATTGCACGGCGCCGGCAAGCTGCTCGAGCCGCGCGTGATGCGTCCTGTCCGCCTGGGTGGCGAGGAGGAACTCGACATCCAGGCCGTCCGGCGAATCGGAAATGGCGTCCACGACGTGTCCGGCGTCGCGCTCGTCCAGGTGCAGGTCCAGAATCCAGCCGCTGTGGGTATCGGCGACGGTCAACAGGCGTTCGCCTTCACGGACCGGACGACGCATCAGGTCCTCGCGCACGTTCCACGTCGCGACGCGCCCGGCAATCGGTGCTTTCACGACCAACCGCTCGCGCCTGGTTTCCAGCAGGGCCAGTTGCCGGCGCAGGCTGTCCAGCTCCTCGCGGACCTCCGCCTCTTCCCCGGACATTCGCTCGGCAGCGCCAGGATCGTCGGCCCGCCGATCATCGTCCAGACGCCGGACGCCGATCGATGTCAGCTTCTTGGTCCACGTTTCGATTGCCCCGGCAATCCGCTGCACTTCCAGATCCAGTTCCGGACTGTTCATGGTGAGCAGGGTGGCGTTCGCAGCGACGTTGTCGTCCGCCTCCACCAGCACCTGTTCGACGATGCCGTCGGACGGAGCGTAGACATGCTGCCGCACAACTGGCTGGAGTTCCCCAGCAGCAGTCACGACCAGGGGCGCCGGCACGATAGCGAGCAGGATTGAAATCGCAGAAATGGCAATCAGCGCAGCGGTCGTCCAGGCCTTGCGGCCTCCCAGCCACAATCGCCGCACCCAGTGCACTGGCAGCAGCGACTGTGCCCAGGCGATGTCGGAATATCGCACCGCATTCTGCAGGCCGACGGCGGCATGCCGGGACAGGCGCGCGAGGCGTGCTTCAAACAATTCGGGCCTGGCGCGGGTGAACCACTCGGCAATGACGACGCCGACCGGTTGCGCGCCGGGTTCGGCGTCGGCAGCCTTCAGCGTCGCGAACATCGCCGTCCGCACCTGGCACACGTCGGCATAGGCCACGATCTCATCGGACAACGCCCTGCTGTCGCCCGATTCCGACTCGACATACGTGACGGAATCTCCCGTGCGGGCAACGGTGGCGGCCGCGGCTTCGATGGCCCGCACGGCGGCCGAACGACGGTCCGGCAGGTCCACCCCGCTGATACTGAGGAGGCGCAACTGCGGCCCGTCGTCCACCAGCACGCACACCCGATCGCAGCCAATCAGCCGCCGTCCGTCGTTGGCAATCGCGAAGGCCGACTCATGGAGATTCAGGCTGCCGTGGAGGCTGAGCAACAAAGTCTCCCAGTCGCCTCCTGCGAAAGTCGGTGCAGTCGTTGGGCCGCTGGCATAAAGAAACGCCGCACAATGCGATTCCGCGCGCTGCAGAAACTGGAGGACGCCGCGCCGTTGCGATTCGTCGGATGACGCGTCGAACAGCAGTTCGATCAGGCTGGAACCGGACGGGCTGCCGACCGGCCAGTGGACGATCAGGCCGCCATTCTGGTCACCAGAACCGTCGTCGTGTTCGCAGGGGATCAGCCGCCGCTCTCCGGTGGACAGGCTCTCTCGGCGCAGTTCGGAAAACGCCGGGCCGGTGCCGCCGTTCGCAATCCAGCTTTGATAGGCAGCGCCGGAGACGGCGCGGCATTCGATCTGGAGTCCGTCCGGCGCCGCCCAGAGACCGCCGCCGCGTACGACGTCAGGAGCGGCGACAGCAGCGAGCAACTGCTGCAGGAATTCGGCGTGCGATGCTCCGGTCCCCGCGAGCGCAGCCATCGCCGCCAGTCGTTCGTCGGTATCCTCGCGCCGGAGCTGCACCATCGTCACCAGCCTGCATCAGTGCGACACCTATCCGCATATCCTAGCGGGACTTGAGCCGTCGCGAGAGTCCGATCTGCCGTCGATTCCCTGGAGACCATACGGGAGCGTCTGAATACGGCAGGTGTGTCCGGTTCGTGTCAAGATTTGCCGCCTCGGGGGAATCTTACGATTTTGACGAAAACTCCAATTCCGGGGACTCGGCGAATGCCGAAACAAGAACGGGGGCGGACCGCCGCGATGGCCGCATTCGGTGCCATCGCGCGCGGAAGGGGATTTGGCGCGGCGCTGCCGCTCGCTTCCGCCCTCGACCGGCGACCACCATCAATCACTTTCGCCACGATCCGCCCGAGCGCTCCGAGCGCATGCTGCTCGTCCGAAACAGTTCCGAACCGCGGATTCGCGCCCGCCGAATGACGAGCCGGGTGTGCACCTACGTTCGTTGGACGATGTTGCTCGCGTCTCTAGCCGTCGGCTGCACGGTGCACGACAAGCCGTTCAAGGGGAGCGACTTCGACCGCTTCTACCAGGCCCAGGCTCAAACCGTCGTCTACGCCGATCCCTCGGCCGCCCCGCAGGATACGCGCGATCCCTACTCGCTTCCTGCGCCGGTCAGCCTCAGCCTGGAGGAGATGCCTCCCTACTGGGACGTGACGCTCGAGGAAGCGGTCCATATGGCGATCTCCAACGCCAGCGTGCTGCGGGAACTGGGCGGGACGATCCTCAAGAATCCACAGGCGACGCAGTCGGCCCGGTCTCCCGGACTCGTGGAGACCGATCCGCGGTTCGGCGTCCAGGCGGCGCTCTCGGCCTATGACGCGCAGTTCACGTCGCGCGGGAATTTCCAGAACAACGACCGCGTGTTCAACAACGTGTTCCAGGGGGGCGGAACCAACCAGTTCACGCAGGATTACGCCACCTGGGTCACGGAGATTTCGAAACGCACCGCCACCGGCAGCACATTCGCCTTCCGCAACAACACCGACTACGACGCCAACAACGCCCCCGGTAACCTGTTCAGCAGCGCCTGGAACACGAACCTCGAAGCCCAGTTCCGCCAGCCGCTGCTGCAGGGTTACGGGGCGGACTACAACCGCATCGCCGGGGCCTACGGCGTTCCCGGACTCTACAACGGCGTGGTGCTCGCGCGCGTGAACACCGAGATCGAAATGACGGAGTTCGAGATCGGGTTCCGCGATCTGCTCAGCAACGTCGAAAACGCCTACTGGGACCTGTATTTCGCCTATCGCGACCTGCAGGTGAAGATTCAGGCCCGCAACGATGCGCTGTACGTCCTCAATTACGTCAAGACGCACGGCGAACGTTCCGGCCTGGGCGCCGGCCGGGAAGCTGAAGCCGAGGAACAATACTGGCGCTTCGAACAGGAAGTGGAAAACGCCCTCAACGGCCGGTTGATCGACGGCACCCGGGCCAGCAACGGCAGCACCGGCGGAACCGTCCGCGGCGTGCCCGGCGTTTACGTCGCCGAGCGGAGAATGCGGCTGCTGCTGGGACTGCCGACGACCGACGGCCGCCTGCTGCGCCCCGTCGACGAGCCGATCACCGCCGACATCGAGATGGACTGGCAGCATCTGCTGACCGAAGCCATGTCGCGCCGCGAGGAGCTGCGCAAGCAGCGGCGCATTGTGCAGCGGCACGAGTTCGAACTGACCGCCACGCGCAACCTGCTGAAGCCGCAACTGGACGTGATCGGCCTGTACCGCTGGCGTGGATTCGGCCACGACCTGATTGAACTCGGCAACGACCCGCAGTTCGGCAACGCTGTCAATAACCTGACCAGCGGCAACTACCAGGAATGGCAGCTCGGCATGGAACTGTCCCTGCCGATCGGGTTCCGGCGCGCGCAGAACGCCGTCCGGCATTACGAAATCCAGCTCGCGCAGGACCGTGCGGTCCTTAAGGAGCAGGAACAGCAGATAGCGCACGACCTGAGCAATGCGCTGGCCGAGAAGGATCGCGCGTACCGTTCGGTGCAGTCGACGTTCAATCGGCGGCGGGCCGCCCTATTGCAGGTGGAAGCGCTCCGCGCACGGTTTGATACCGGCCGCGCCACGGTCGACGAAATCCTGGATGCGCAGCGGCGGCTGGCGGACGCGGAAAGCGCGCACTTCCTCGCGCGCGTCGAGTACACCGTGGCCATCAAGAACATCCAGGTCGAGAAGGGGTCGCTCTTCGACTACAACTCCGTCACCCTGATGGACGGCACGCACTCGCAGTCAATGTTCGACGAAGAATCGCGTGTGAGCCTGCGAGACCTGCCGCCGCAGGGAGGCATGACCGCCCCGCCCGCCCCGGCTGCGGAGCTGTCTGAGTGAACTCGCACGGAAGGAAAGGAAAAACAGGAGGGAACAGAGAAAACGGAGAGAGGTATCGTCGCCTTGGTTTCAGCCAACGCGACGATACTGCTGTTTACGGCGAGCGTCGTCTGCAGGCTACGCTCCGGCACTTCCCTCCGTTTCCTCTGTTCCCTTCTGTTTTTCCCTTTCACGCCAGCAGGCCGGCTACCACCTCGCCGTGGACGTTCGTCAGCCGCCGCTGGATG
>JAEUIG010000859.1 GCA_016795125.1 Planctomycetaceae bacterium
GTTCGGTGCGATCTGATTCCATACTTCCCAAATCGCTGTCCATAACGTGCTCTTGCCACCGGCCTGCACGACCTCCATCGCCCATTCTCCACCGCCGCCCACGAGTCCCGCCAGCTGCCGGTCACGAATTCCATGATCGTTCTGACTCTGCCAGGAAAGTCGAACACCCTTCGCCTTACCGGCTGACAGACGTGCGAACCATTCATCGGGCGTCTGCGCCACTGTTCGGTTCTGCATCCACCACCACGACTGCCGGGTGAACGTCACACTGTCGCAGAACTGGCAAGTCGAATTGCCCGAAAAGAATGGGGCGACTGCAATTCCGCGCAGCACGGCATTCGCATGACACGTCAGCGCCACAATCTGTGCGATCGGGCCGTTCATGGAACGAGTCCTTGCGGTCAAGAGCGATTCACGCCGCCACCTACTCTTTGCTGACCATCGTCAACAGTTCAGCCGGATCGCAGACGTGACCGAGGTGAATCACGGCGTTGATGCGGCGGGTGTGCCGGATGTCTTCCAGCGGATTGGCGTCGAGCAGCACGATGTCTGCCAGTTTCCCGGCGGTAATGGAACCGAGCTGTTCGTCCTGTTGCAGAGCCTTTGAGTTCTGCAGCGTGGCGGCACTCAGCGCCGCCGCCGGCGGCAGGCCGGATTCCACCAGCATTTCCAGTTCCTGATGCAGCGAGAAACCCGGCGTGCACTGAGGCTCCGGCGAATCCGTGCCGACGAGCAGCGGAACCCCGGCGCGATAGAGCCGGCCGGTCAGTTCCTGGAACTTTGCAAACTCGCGCTGCCGGTCCTCCAGCGGTCCTCCCTGCGGGCAGCCGGTTCGCTGCAGGTATAGCGGCCAGAAGTCGCGCAATCGCTTGGGAACCAGCGCGTTGTCGGGATGATCGTGAACTTCAGGGACGTCCGGCAGCAGGATCATGTTGCGGAAGACGGCCAGCGTCGGATCGACCATCACCTGGTGCTTCGCGAGTTCGGCGATCAGCGACTGGCAGATCGGATTGTCAAAGTCGACGCGCCCGCGATAACCGGGCTGGGAGGTCGTCTCCGACGGAATGATGTAGTTGAACACCGACCAGATATGCTCCAGCCCGTCGATGCCGTCGGCGACCGCCTGCTGCGGCGTGTAGGGTCCCAGATGCGCCGTCACGAACATTCCGTGCTTGTGCCCTTCCTCAATGACGGCCTTGCCGACTTCCGGTCCGGTGCGGGCATAGATTTTGAGCGTGGTGACGTTCCACCGCTCCAGTTCTTCAATGAGAGCCGGCACCTGCGCCGGATCGGTCACCGCGCGGCCGATGTCGCGATGGATCGGGGGATCGTTGTCGATCAGTGGACTGCAGGTGAACAGCCGCGGCGACGATTCGGGGTGCTTGTCCGCGTACCGCGCGATCAGCGTGGCGGCGACGATCTCGTCTCCGGTGCTGCGAATCGACGTGACACCGGCCGCGAGATACAACGGCAGCACCTCGTCGCCGGTGACGTGCGCATAATCGAGGATGTGCACGACGTGTACGTGCGCATCGATCAGTCCCGGAATCGCATACTTGCCGCTGCCGTCGATCCGCTGCGCATCCGCCGGAATGTCGAGCGGTTCGCCGGCAGCGACGACCGATTCGATCCGATCGCCGCGAATGACGATCTTTTGACCGGGCTGCATTTCGCCAGCCATCGAATCGAAGACCGTGCAGTTGTCGATGATGACTGCTGTCACGGCATCCGCCGCACCGACACATCGCGTCGTGCAAGCGGCGATCACCAGCAGCAGGGCGCGCACGGTGCGCAGCAGTTTGTCATTGTTCAGCGTTGTGTTCATTCCGTTGCCGGGGCCAGGAATTTGAAAGGTTGTGCGGCCTTGAAACCGTTGGTCTGATTTCCGGCGACGTCGGGGTTGCCGACCAGCGTGAGCTTGCGGGTGCCGCAATTCGGGCTGAAGTCGACCTCGGTCAGCTTGACCCAGACGATGCTGGGGCTGTAGGTGCTCTCGAAGTAATAGACCCGCTGCTTGTGGTCGCTGACGGTCCGCCACAGCGTGGAGGAGATATTCGGCTGGTCGATTCTCGCAATTCCGCGCGGCACGCTGACGTTGCGCATCACGCTGAACACGCTGGCGACCGCTTCACGCGGATCGGCCGATTGACGGCAGGCGTTGATGTAGAACGACGCCCGCGCAAATCGGTCCGCGGCGCGATTGGTTCCTGGCAGCATGACGCCGCCGCCGATCTGCTCCCAGTATTTGTTGAGCGCGAGCTGCTGGTCGTAGATCGGCGAGTTGGTCATCACCTGGTACTGGCGGCCGTGGTGCACGACGAGTTTGCCGCCGATGTATTCGAAGATTGCAGAATCTCCCGACGGATCGGAAACCGAAAGATGCACGGTGCCGGCCGCGCCGTTCGGCGCAATCACCGGCACGACTTTGAATCGCTCGTGCTGCAATTCGGCCACGGCTTCGTCGACGGTCGCAAAGCTGTCGAGCACATATTGCGCCCACGCGGCGATGCTCACGCCCGGACGGGCATCGTCCGCCGGGGGATACTCGGATTCCGCCAGATACAACAGGTTGGCGACAAGTCCGGCTTCGTTCATGCCGTCCGCAGTGCCGCCGTCGTAGATTGACGCCACCACACTGCCGTACCGGCTCGTCCATCGGAACGAGGACGGGCCCAATCCCCCGTCGCGCGCCATGCCGCGCGGGAAGATCCACAGATCGCTGAGGATATCCTCCTGCCAGTCCATCGTCCGGCCGGTGACGACCTGGCCGTCCTTTCCGAAGTACAGCGCCCGCGAACACGCGTCCGCAGCCGTCGTAAAGACCAGGGCGATGATCGCCGCAGTGGCGGCACGGTGATGGAATGCAGAGGAGCGCATGGAGTCGATCTCTTGTCGTGGCGAAAAGGAGCGCCGCCTGGAACGACGGCCGGTGCATTATCGGGAGCGCATGAACGACTCTGCAATCGAAGGCTTTACCGGCGATTGTCGCGCGTGCCATAATCCGGTCCGCAGACCGGTACGGGCGTCATTTGGACGATCGCTTCGCCTGCGGCTCGCCGCTGAACGACTCACCGCTTTCCGCTGTCGGCTTTCCGCTTTCCTCCACGAGCCTCCGACATGGCGTATCGCACGCACCCCTCCCGTCGTGGATTCCTCCGCGCCGGCGCTCTCACCCTGGGGGGCCTCACACTTGGCGACCTGCTGCGGCTGCGGGCTGAGTCTCCGTCGCGATCGCGGCGGAAGTCGGTGATCATGATTCACCTCAGCGGCGGGCCGTCGCACCTCGACATGTACGACATGAAGCCGCAGGCGCCGGTCGAGTACCGCGGCGAGTTCCAGCCGATCTCGACCAATGTGCCCGGCATGGACATCTGCGAGCTGATGCCGCAGCAGGCGCGGATCGCCGACAAGTTTGCGATCCTCCGCGGCGTGCAGCTCGTGCACCTGCATACGGCCAACGAGTTTTACAGCGGGTATGGCTGGCAGGAATCGCCGCGCGCCGTCGTGCCGGGCGAAGCGCAGCGGCCGTCGCTGGGCGCGGTCGTCAGCCGGCTGCGCGGCGCCGATTCCGCCATTCCGCCGTACGTCAGCATCGACAACAACGCCGATTGGGAGCGGGCCTATTACCTGGGGGCCGAACACGAACCGTTCCGGTTCGGCGGAAACAATGCCGCACCGGAAATCATGGCGAACATGGGCAGGTGCCAGAACGTCGACTCCTCGCGGCTCGACAACCGCGCTTCGCTGCTGCACTCGTTTGACGCGCTCCGCCGCAATCTCGACGCCACGCCGCAGGTGAGCGCCCTCGACGCCATCCAGTCCCGCGCCCTGGAGATCGTCACGTCCGGTGCGGTGCAGACGGCGTTTGAAGTCGAGCGCGAGCCGCAGTCCGTCCGCGACCGCTACGGCGAGAAGCAATTCACCGTTCGCAGCCAGGATTGCCTCAAGAACTACCATCAACAGCGGCATCCCGGCCGCGGACTCCTGCAGGCGCGACGGCTTATCGAGGCCGGCGTCTCGGTCGTTACCTACTGCATCCACAACTGGGACACGCACCGCTACAACTTCGAGACGCTCCGAGCCGTCCTGCCGCATCTCGACCAGGCGCTGACCGCCTTGATTCTCGATCTCGAAGAGCGCGGCATGCTCGACGACGTCGCCGTCGTCATGGGAGGCGAATTCGGCCGCACACCCCGCATTGGCGACATCCAGCCCGACGGCCGCAGCCACTGGCCCGAAGCGGGCTTTTTGTGGGTCGCCGGCGGCGGACTCAAGACCGGCCAGATCATCGGCGAAACCGACGCGCGCGGCGAGCGCGTGCTCACCGAACCGATCCGCATGCAGCACATGCTGGCCACGCTCTACCACGTCCTCGGCATCGACCCGGCGACGACGTTCCGCGACTTCAACGGTCGCCCGCAGTACGTCCTCGAAGACCGCCACGTCGTCGCGGGACTCGTCTAGCCCACCAGGCTCGTCAGGGATCGTCGCTCGCGATTTTGCAGCCGCTCAGAACCCCGGCACGTAGTGCGGCCACCACGGCAGCGCCCGCGCGTAGCACGTCAGGTAGCCCAGGATCGGGACGACCATCCACCAGATGAGGCATTGAATCTCGGACAGCACCGCCGCGCGATCGCGCACTTCCACGGCTGCCAGGCAGCGCGGGTCAAATCGCGGAATCCAGCGCGGCACGCGGCTGGCATATCCGTGGAAAGCCGCACCGAACCGCGACAGTAACCGCTGTTCTTCACCAGGCACGACGATCAGCTGATAGAAACCGACGAGCGTGACCAGCGACAGCGCGAACCAGGCGCTCTTCAGAAACAGCGTCTCGGACGCGACGATCAGAAAGGTGCCCACATACAGCGGGTTTCGGCAAAGCGCATACGGGCCGTAATCCACGACCATCTGGGATTTACGTCCCGCGATATGGCAGATCGACCAGAAGCGGAACAGGGCGCCGCAGGCGAAGCTCGTCCATCCCAGCGCATCGGCAGCCGTCGCCCAGGCATTGTGTTCGGAAACCGGCGGCGACGAAAACGCCGCGAGCGTCCAGCCGCAGAGCAGCAGGAGTACGGAGAATTGAATGCGAAACGCGGTCGTCACGCGCGCCCGCGTGGAGATGTTTGCCGCCTGCAGTTCCATCTGAGCCTTCCCCGGTTGCGATTGGCGTTCCCTGCGTCGCATGAACTTCAACGCGCACGTTGAAGCAACCACTTGAAAAGCACGCGGTGCTGCTGGCTGGGCGAAGCTGTGTTCGGGTGGCTGGCAACGACTGCGTGCAAGCAGGTTCTACTAAATCTTTCGTTTTTGAGGCAAGTGCAGTTTTGCGATTGGCCGTCCGTGTTCGGCCCGATGCGCGAAATGCGAGACGCCCTCGCGCTTCGGGCTGGTGGTTAACTGCGACCTCGCTCCGGTGCGAGGCGCCGTTCGAGGAT
>JAEUIG010000557.1 GCA_016795125.1 Planctomycetaceae bacterium
AGCACGAAGGCTTCCTGACCGGGCGGCCCGTCGAATAGCTCGACGAGCAGATTGGCGACGGCCTTCTGAAACACACTGTCAGCGTCAGACATAGGACTGTTCCCCGGTGCGGCCCGATATTCGTTGTATCGCGCCGCAACCGGAGCACAATCGGTGTCACCCCGTAGGGACGAGTTTGGTGTCGCGACTACCGCTTCTGGAAATCGGCGCCGAACTTGCTGACCATCTCCCGCTCCAGTTGAGCGCGGTCGTCGAGAATCATTGTCCAGATCTGCGTTCGCTCCGGTTCGGTGGCCTGGACGACTTCCGCCTGCTTGCCGCGGACTTCCTCCAGGTTGCTGGTCACCGTGGTCTCCACGGGCTGCCCGTACGTGTACGGGCCGTACGCCGTATACGCGCCGCCCCACCACCACTCGAAGCCGTTGCGGTACACCGGAGTCTGCTCGACGTTGTACACCACGCTGCGGTCGAGCGCGTTGACCTGCACGGCGGTGCCGCGCAGCGACGCCGCCAGTGCCCGCAGCCGCGCGCTGATGTCGCTGGCGTACTGGACCAGCGCCGGATCGACGCCCGTCGTCGGCAGCCGGTCGATCCGCTCCGCGAAGTTCACATGCCACTGCGCCGTGCGGGAATAATTGCTGGCACGTCCGCGCGCCTTCTCGAGGTCGTCGATGTTGCGGTTCACCGCGTTGAAATACCGGCGTGAAGCGACGAGCTCCGGCTGGGTTTCGTCGACGGACGGAGCCGGCGCTGTGGGGGCCTGGCGACCGGTGGCGGTCGGCGGCGACGGCGTCGTGATGAGGCTGAGTACGCGCCGCAGGCTCTCGTCCGACAGCGGCATCGTCAACGTGACGGATTTACCGCTGACGGTCGTTTTCGCGTGCTCCAGTTCATCGAGAGCCGCGCCGGCGTCGTTGAAGAATTCGTTGATCAGCGCCTTGATCTGCTGGCCTTCCTCGCCAATGGTCCGTCCGAAATCCAGTCGCAGTTCGGCCGTCGTTTCTTCAGCGGTGCGGATGGAAAACCGCACCCCCTGCAGTGACTGGAAGTCGACTTTCAGCGCCGCCTTGCCGGTGGCGGCCTGCGCAACGACGGTCGACTGGTCGATGCGGTTGCGGACCATGATCGGGTCGAGCATGTCGCGGAGGTCGATGGCCAGGATGATCTGGGAAGAAGCATCGGCGGCTGCGGCCGTCAGGTAATCGCTGATCGGCGCGCTGCCGGCGCCGCCGACTTCGCGGACCCAGCGCGCCGCATCCTGTCGCGTCGCCGGGACGATGCCGCCGAGGACCTTCGGCTGGCCGGCAGTGCCGAACTCCACGAAGTACCCACCGTAGCGGTGCGAGGCGACGGCCGGCACGTTGCCGAGCTCCTGGACCTCGGTCCCTTCGCGCTTGGCGAGCTGCGCAATCTCAATTCCCTCGGGCAGCGGCAGCAGGACGACCGTCCAGTCGCCGCCGCGCGTTCCCGGACGGACGTACGAAGCGCGAATGAACTCGGTCGCCCAGGGCGGCACGGTCGCCGCACCCTGCAGGAACTCGCTCTCATGCATTGCGGCCCAGCCCTCGCGCTGTCCGCGCGGACTCTGGATCAGCTCCTGCACGCGAAGCACCGCCAGGGTGTTGGCATCCGCCGGCACGTACTTCAGAACGGCGGAATCGTCGGCACGCACAGCGGATGCTGACAACAGGCCGGCCAGCACGGCACTGCATGCGCCGACCGCCCACGAGCGAACCCCGTCGCGGCGCTGTCGGGAGGGCGAGGCTCCCGCCGAGCCGCTGCGGCGAGTGGACGCCGATGGTTGTTCGGCTCCGCAGGAGCGTCGCCCTCCCATAACGTCGATTCGTCGAAGTTGAATTCGTCGCATGCGTTTATCCTTGGAAGTTGGTTCTGTTTTGTGGAAACGGCCCAGAGACCGCTACGCCGGTTCGTCCGGCGTGCGCGACCCGCGAAACAGCCGCGGGTTCGACTGCACGAATCTCCGCACGCCGTCGGCTATGAACGAGTACCGCCCGCTTTTCGAGTAAGCATACCCCATGATGGCGACGACGACCGCACCGGCCGTGTCGACGATCAGGTCCTGCATGGTATCCACAACGCCGGTCTCCGTGCTCTGCATGTTGGCCGACGTGAACTGGTCAACAATGAACTCAAAGATCTCCCACAGCACGCCCAGAAGCACCGCGAATGTGACGGCGAAAAAGCAGATGAAGCCGGGCCGCATTCCCTGGGGAATGCGGTCGCTGCTGTTCAGCCAGAACAATGCGACGAAGCCGATGATCCCCAGCAGGAAGCCGGATCCGGTGTGCAGCACGATGTCCCACCACCAGTACTTGTAATAGAAGTCGGTGGCCGATCCGAGAAACAGCGACAGAAACACGAAAAACGCGGCGATGCAGTTGAACTCCGGCGGGATGATGATCCGGTACTGGCGGTCGAGGAGCGCCGGCGCCCACGTCAGCGCGATTACGGTCGCCGTGAGGAACACGTTCTCCCAGTCGCGCCGCAGGACGAACATCACCAGGCCAACGACCAGCAGGACCTGCAGCCCGGCCGTCAGCGTGAGATAGATGTTCCGCTGCTGCGGATCGGGCTGAGGCGCGGGTGAGGGCATGGACGGGAAAGCGACCGCGAACATGCGGATCGTCATGGAGAAGTGTGAAGCCGCATCGCAGGTCGCGGCGGCGCGATTATCGCCGCGTTGCGCAACTGGCGTCAACGATTGCGAGACAGCGCATTCGCAGTCGCCACACGTCACAGTTGCCACCCCACCTAACCGGTGGGGGAATTGGCCGCGTCCAGTCTCCAGGAGTCCCCGCCGCCCACGCCGGACGGGCCGGGGGGGCTGGCGTCGCCCAACGTCGAACGACGGGATGGCCGAGACTCGCTCTCCCGCCAACGGCATCGGATGATTCACGCCCGTTCCGACGGGGTGAGGGTGGCCACAAATCCTTCAAAATCGTTGGGCGTTTCATCAGGCAGGAAGAACTGTCGGGCCAGCTTGACGACTGTGCTCCAGCCGAAGCCGCCGTCGACGGTTCGCAGTTCTTCGCCGGTCACTTCACGCAGTCCAGATTCCGTGATATTCGCGGACATGGGATTCGCCTTTCATTGGTTTTGTGATTGTTCCGGCCGTGTGCCGGGGTGCGACATCCACAGCGTGATCCGCACGAAAGTGTTACCGAAGGGCTCCCAGCCGTCCCGCTTTACTTCCATCGATTCAGCTCGGTGAAAAGTCGCACCGACCACAGCCGCAGCGCGCTTCATCGAGCCAAACAGGAGTTGAACAGAAGGGCGCGAAGGCAACGAAGGAGGTTGCCATTCGATGTCAGCGAGCACTTCATGACCTTCGTGCCCTTTGTGGCCTTCTGTTAGTTCTTCCTTCCTTTGTGCCGTCGAGTGAGCCACACCTCTGTTGCTGGCTATTGCGAGACGCTACGCACAACGGCAACCTGCGACCGACCCCCGCGATGATGGCGGGCGTCATCGGGTCGCTATGGACGTTCGACGACCTGTACGACCGCGTGATGGGCTGAGAGTCCCGGACCTCGCCGAAGTGGCGGGGTTTTTC
>JAEUIG010000585.1 GCA_016795125.1 Planctomycetaceae bacterium
CTCCCGAGTGTCCGGGACAGCGAGAGTTCACACCGGTTTGGAACCGGGACGGATTTCGTGCCAGAACATGCCGTGACACGTGGGGCACTTCAGATTGTAGCCCGAACCAGGCGCCGGCTGTTGCGCCGCGCCCCCCTTGTCGGCGTCTTTTCCGTACCAGTTTTTGGTTTCCACGATCTCACATTCGTCGGTTTCCCAGCAGTTGGGACACTTGGCGCGGACAGTGTTCATCCCGTTGATCCTCGGTTCAGCCAGTCGAATTCGTGTCGCAGGCCGCAGGTGAGAGCGGCGAATCACTCACAGGATAACGCGAATTCGCACGGCACGCATCTGCGATGCGTCGCTAATCGCAACACAGACAACCGACAACTGATCGCAGACTGCTTATACTTTGCCGATGCCGCCTGCCGACCAGATTTTCATGGGAACCGCTTCTGCCGTCATGTGCGTGGTCGGGCTGCGGTACAGCGTGTGGCTGATCGAACAGACCCGCAAGGGGCAGCGGCTGGCGGAACTGCTGGGAGCGGCCCGTGCGCTGATGGCCGTGCGCGCGTTTCTCGTGTGCGGTGCAGTGCTGGGCGTGCTGCTGGCGTTCGGCGTCGTTAATCCGCTGCGCTGGTGATGTTGTCGTCGTCGTCTTCGTCGGAGGCCGCTGTGGGCTTCAGGAACTCCCGCAGCAGGGTCGTCGCATAGACGCCGCTGGGCAGGATGAACCGGAACCGCAGTGCATCGCCGGCCGCCTCGACGTGCAGGTCCTCCGGCCAGATGACGCACGGTCGTCGCGCGCCGGGGATCAGCTTGCGGTGCGCGGCCAGCAATTCGGACGTGACGCCGTGCTGCTCCAGCACCGACTGCTCCTCCCGCAGCGGAGCACCGGTCGGCGGCTTCATGTCGATGCCGAACATCGGCCCGGTGACAACGGTTTCCCGGCGATCAAAACGAGCCTGTTCGGCGGCGGCGTCTGCGACCACGAAGCAGCCGCGGCTGGCGACGACCTGCATCACGTCGCCGGCCTCCACGCGATGCAGCCGGCCGGCGCGAATCCGGTTCGCGAGCACTTCGTTGAACAGCAGCGACTGCGCTGCGGAGAGCGCAAGCCGCAGCAGGAACCGCCGCCGCGCCGGCGGGATGTCGCGCGGCGTCCTGCGGCCGGTCAGCAGGTCGAAGCCCAGCGCGGCCGTCTCGTTGTCGACGCCGAATCGCTGCTCGCCGTAATAGTTCGGAAACCCGCGATCGCGGGTCACTGCGGCGATCGCCGTGGCGTCTGCGAACGCACCTTCGGCGACGTCGCGGACGATGATCTCAAACCGGTTGCCGCGCAGGTGCCCGGTCCGCAACTTGTTGCGATGCAGCGCGGCGGAGAGCACGCGCAGTTCGGGAGCATCGAGTTCCGGCACGCGTGCGGCTGCCTTGGCCGGGACCGACACGAACTGCCGCGTGACTGCACGGCGATCCTTCAGACCGGCGATGCCGACGTCGCCGCGCGCAATGCCGAGCACGCGGGCGATCCGCGCGTGCAGCTGTTCGGCCGACAGGTCGCGCTTCTCCACCCACAGGAACAGATGCTCGCCTTCGCCGCACGGCTCGTAGGCCGGAACTTCTTCGACGACGAAATCTTCCGGCGACTGCTTGAGGACGCCGCCGATTCCCGGGAGATCGGCGGTCAGATGCGGGGCGCTCATTCGGCAGATGGTCGGATGAGCGCGATGCAGCGTCAACCGCGCCGCGCGAAAGTGGTCGGCTCGCTCTGCGAGCCGATGGTATTCGCCTTTCAATCCGGCGAAGTTGCGTTCGACGCCGAGCCGAATTCCGTTCGCATGCCGGTGGTCGCTGACGGCGCATGCGCACGAGCGGCTCGGCGGGAGCCTCGCCCTCCCGGACGGCGATCGCCGCGATTATTGCGGGCGGCGCGGGAGCGGGCCGCCCGGGGGTGGGCCGCCGAAGCCGCCCGGCCCTCCCGGGGGAGGACCGCCGGGTCCGCCGCCGCGCGGGCCACCGGGGCCGCCCGGGCCGCCACGTTGTCCAGCGTTGGGAAACTCGGCGGTGATGGCGGCCGCGAGCGCCGTCAGCTCGGCTTTCGTCACCGTTCCGTCGTGATCGGCGTCGGCGCGGCGAAACAGCCGATGCAGCCGCGCGTCGGTGACTTCCTCGAGCGTGAGCTGTTCGTCGGCATTCTTGTCGAACTGGAGCATCCGCGTAATGAGCAGCGTGCTGCCGTTCGTCGCCGCGGCGGTCGGGCCGCCGGGACCTCCAGGACGCCCCGGACCACCAGGACCACCGTTCGGCGGCGGGCCGGGCTGCGCGAACGCCAAGCCGGTCATCAGAGTCAAGACTGCTACGACCATGTGCATTCGCATCAAACACCTCAATTGAAACGAAAGAACTCACCGCAGAGGCGCGGAGCACGCAGAGTGAAGGCTTGTTTTTTTCTCTGCGACCTCCGCGTTCTCAGCGGTGAACTTATAATTATTCCGCGCGGCGCGAGCGTCGTCGGCTGCGGGTCGGGGTGCGTCCGGTGCGCTGCGGGCCTTCGCGTTCCGGCGGGGTCGATCCGATGACGATGTCCATGCTGGCCGACAGTTCGCCGATGCGTGAATCCGGCATCGGGACGAAGTCCAGCAGGACGAACTCGCGATCGATCGGGTCGGCGATGCCCAGGAACACGCCGTCGTCCTTGTTGCCTTCGAACCCGTTGATGAAGAACTGGCTGGTGAGCAGCTCGTGGCCGTTCTGTGAGATCTTGAAGTGGATGTGCGGCGCGGGCCGGCCGGGGTAGGGGACGGGCTTGATCGTGCGGAAGCGGTATTCGCCGGTGGAACCGGTCGTGAACCGGCCGTAGCCCTGGAAGTTGCGGTCGCGCTGATCGGCCTTGCGCGTGCTGTCGGCCGAATGCAGATACACGGCGTTCGCGTCGCACTGCCAGATTTCGATGTCCGCGTTGTTCAGCGGCTCGCCGGACGGGCTGAGGATGCGCCCCGTGAGGTGCGTGATCTCACCGACCGACGGCGTCGTGGAATCGCCGACGATGATCAGGTCGTTGTCCTGATCGAGCGGCAGGTTGTCGGGATAGAAGGGTCCTTCCGTAAGGGCAGGGGTGCCGGCCAGTTCCTCGGCGAAGGCTCCCGGAACGGTCCACCAGGCAGCAGCGCCGGCGGCCATGGTCCGCAGAAAGTAACGTCGATCCGTCGGCAGGAGGGGGAGGTGCATCGCGCAGTTCTCTGGAAGTTCAGAAAGTCCGGGGAATCCAACACCGCGACGGTGTCGCGGTATCGCGCAATCCGTGCGGCAATTGTACCGCGCACCGTCGCGCACGACGTCGTCGCGAAAGAGAGAACGCGAACTGGCTGCGTTCCACGACAGGGAATCTGCGCTCTCCCGAGAGTAGCACTGATTTCAAAGAGAGTGCCCATCGGGTAGCGAAGGGACGACAGCACGGGACTGCGCGTGATCGGACTTCGATCGGGGCCGATTCACATAGACAACGCACTCACCATTCCGCCCCCCTCCCCGGCCCTCCCCCCGAAAAACGGCGGGAGGGAGGAATGTTGCGCGCCGTCGACCGGGGGTGTCGCTCCGCTCGCCTGGCGGCGAGCTGCGCTCAACCCCCGGCTACAGTCTGCGACCCCGTTGGGGTCGTGCTGCAGATGGCGCGGATACTGCGAGGCACGCGAGTCAACTCACACACGCTGCACATCGATGCACACGAGCCGCGCGATTCACTCGAGCGGCCTTCGAGTGCCGAATAGAATTGGCTCTCTCCCCTGATTGGGGTTCATCTTGAAATCCGCGATTCTTTCTGGGAGCGGGAGAATTCAGCCTCGCCGTTACGGCTTGCGGTAGACGGCGCCGGTGTCGACTCGCTCGAAGCCGGCCGCCTGGATGACGCGCGTCGCGAGCTGGTTGGCGTCCGGCGCGTGGACCTCGGCCAGGTCGATCAGTTCCTGGCGGAGACGCCTCAGCACTTCGACCAGCAGCGTCTGGCCATAACCCTGCCCGCGCAGCGATTCCACGACGAACAGGTCGACCAGTCCGATCGCGCGCTTCTGCCAGACCGGGATGTACTGGTCGAGTCCGATGACGGTGACGCCGGCCAGCGGCTCGCCGTCCTGTTTGCGGACCAGCCGGAATCGCAGGAGGTCGATGCCCGCCGAGTCCCAGCGTCCGAAATGCGTGTACCACCACCACGTCGGGTGGTAGGGCTTGTCGACGATGGTGAGTTCGGTCTGGCGGCGGATGGCCGCAATCCGCAGGTTGATCGGATCGCGCGCGACGGCCAGGTTCCTCTGATAAACGCCGTGCCGCTCGTGTTCAATGTAGCCGACGCCCAGGAAGAAGCTGTGTGCCAGCGGATCAGACTCGAGAAAGCCCGATGGCCGCGTACCGCCGTAGAGACCGAAATAGAACGGGTCGCGGTGCGGCGACGGGCCGGCGAAGATTTCGACGGCGCCCCGTTCGGCGAGGTAGGCTTCCGCCCGGCGGACGAGTTCGCGCCCGATGCCCTGGCGGTTGTAGTCCGGGTGCACCAGCGTGAGGCAGATGACGCCGCGGGAATAGTCGAGCCGGGACTCGTCATCCGTGCAGCAGAAGCCGGCGTGACACAGGCCGACGATCTGCGGCCCGTCGCAGGCCAGGATCAGTCCGGCCGGATCGAAGAAGAGCTGTGAGTAGTTGAAAACCTCGAACACATCCGTCGACTGCGGCCGTGCTCCGCTGCGCCCCAGCGGGCAGTGGTTCCACAGCTCCAGGATGCGGGGGGGATCCGGATTCCGGAAGGTCCGATACTGGATCACGAGGTTGCGAGGCGGGAGGAAAGTCCGGGGCGGAACGCTACGATCAGCTCGCTTTACGCTGGATGGCGCGCCGGGCGGCCCGGACGACGTGCTCGGCGGTCAGATCGTATTTCTTGAGAAGTCCGTCCGGGTCGCCGCTTTCGGCATACGTGTCGCCGACGTTGACGAACTCCATGGGGACGGGGTGTGCGGCGGCCGTCACCTGTGCCACGACCGAGCCGAGTCCGCCGTGATGCAGGTGCTCCTCGGCGACGACGATGGCTCCAGTCTCTTTGGCCGCGGCGGCCAGTGCCTCCGCATCGATTGGTTTGATGGTGTGCATGTCGAGGACGCGTGCTTTGACGCCATCCTTGGCCAGGAGCGTGGCGGCGTCGACCGCGGCGGCGACCATCAGGCCGTTGGCAACGATGGTCACGTCGCTCCCGTCGCGCACCTGAATCGCCTTGCCGATCTGGAACTTGACGCCCGGGGCATGAATCTCGGCCAGCTTGCCGCGGCCGACGCGCAGGTACGTCGGCCCGACGTGTTCGATCATCGCCGCGGTCGCGGCGCGGGTCGTGGCGGCGTCCGAGGGGACGATCACGACGACTCCCGGCAGCGAGCAGGCCAGGGCGACGTCCTCGATGCCCATCTGGGAGGGTCCGTCCTCGCCGATCGAGATGCCGGTGTGTGAACCGACCATCTTGACGTTCATCTGCGGAAACGCGACCGACATCCGGATCTGGTCGAACGCGTTGTCCATCAGGAAGCAGGCAAAGCTGGCGACAATGGGAATCTTGCCGCAGGCGGCGAGGCCGCCGGCAATGCTGACCATGTTGCTTTCGGCGATGCCGACGTTGAACCCGCGGTCGGGATACGCGAGCGCGAACGGCTCGGTCCGCGTCGAGTTGCCGACGTCGCCGTCGACCGTCACCAGCAGCGGGTTGGTCTTGCCCAGTTCCTTGAACGCATCACCGAAGGCGTCGCGAGGCGCCGGTCCAAGTTTCAGGCCGCTGAGTTCACCGAGGTACATGAGTTGTTCTCTCAGGGGCAAAGGTGCAGAGGCGCAAAGGTGCAAAGGGAAGTCCTGCAATCCCTTATCCCCTCTGCCCCTTTGTCCCTCTGCCCCTCATTTTTGGTTCAATTCGTCTGCGACAGCAGGGCCAGCGCCTTCTCCGCCAGTTCCTTGCTGAGCGGCTTGCCGTGGTAGTTCAGGTCGCCGGTGGTTTCGAGGACCGGCAGGATGCCGAAACCCTTCTTCGTGTTGGCGACGATCGCCGTGGGCTGGTCTTTGACGGCCCGCGCTTTCTCGAGCGCATGCACGACTTCGTCCATCTTGTTGCCGTTGATCGTCTGGACGTTCCAGCCGAACGACGCGATTTTCCCGGCCAGATCGCCCATATCGAGAACGTCTTTGGTGGCGCCGGTCTGCTGGTAGCCGTTGCGGTCGACGATGGCCGTCAGGTTGTTGAGACGATACTTCTCCGCCGCGGCGAAGGCCTCCCAGACCTGTCCCTCGCCGGTTTCTCCATCTCCCAGCATCACGTAGACGTGGTACGATTTCTTGTCCAAACGTCCCGCCAGCGCATGGCCGATGCCGATCGACAATCCCTGGCCGAGCGAGCCGGTGGACGCTTCGATTCCCGGCAGCCGCCGCATGTTCGGGTGTCCTTCCCACGGACTGCCGAGCTTGCGCAGCGTCATGATGTCGTCGACCGAGAAGTACCCCGCCTCGGCCATGGCCGAATACAGGACCGGGCAGGCGTGCCCCTTGCTGAGGATGAAGCGGTCGCGATCGGGATCGCGCGGCTGCTGCGGGTTGTATTTCATGAACCCGCCGAAGTAGAGCGCGGTGACGACATCGGTCGCCGACAGGCTGCTGGAGGGGTGCCCGCTGCCCGCCGCCGTCGTGCAGCGCACGATCAGCTTGCGGATGTCATTGGCCTTCGACTTAAGTTCTTCCAGATTCAACGCTTTGGGCACGACGACGTTCCTTGATGCGGTGCGTATCCGCGAGTGGAATGGCGGCTGTATGCTAGCGTAGAGGGGCAGAGGGGCAAAGGGACAGAGGGGCAGAGGGAAGGCAAAGAATGGTGGAATGTCCGAATGTCGAATGCGAGAAAAGAAAGCGGAGAGCCGAAAGCGGAAAGCAGGACGATGCAATCGACGTGTCGATGAATCGTCCCCTTTGTCCCTCTGCACCTTTGCCCCTCTGCCCCTCCCTCGATGAAACTTAAACGACTCCCCGAAGACTTTCGTGTCACCGAGCTGACCGACGTCGTCGCCGGGCCAAAGGGCGGCTTCTCGCTGTATCGGCTGACCAAGCGCGGCGTGGGAACGCCGGAGGCAATCGATGCCATTCTGCGACGGCTGAAGCTTCCACGACATCGCGTGTCGTACGGCGGATTGAAAGACCGACACGCCGTCACCGTCCAGCATCTGACGATCCAGCGCGGGCCGCCGCGCGGGATGGAGCAGAACGGCATCACCCTGGAGTACCTCGGCCGCTGTGAACGCGCCTTTACGCCGGCCGACATCCGCGCCAACGGGTTCGAAATCGTGCTGCGTTCACTGGATGCCGATTCGCTGGCAACGGCGGTTGCCGGGGTCGAGGATGTCCGCCGCGATGGCGTGCCGAATTACTTCGACGACCAGCGGTTCGGTTCGATCGGGCCGTCGGGGGAGTTCATCGGTGCGGCGTGGATCAAGGGGAATTACGAACGGTGCCTGTGGCTGGCGCTGGCGGAAGAGCATCCGTTCGATCGATCGGACGAGAAGCAGGAAAAGCGGATTCTGCGGGACAGCTGGGGCAACTTTGTCGAATGCAAGCGGCTGCTGGCGCGGTCGCATCGCCGCAGCATTGTGACGTTCCTGGCGGACCGGCCAGGCGACTTCCGCGGCGCGTGGGCGCGGGTGAATGTCGACCTGCGACGGCTGTGGCTGTCGGCGTTTCAGAGCGAACTGTGGAACCGCCTGCTGGCCGCACAACTGCGACGCGATTGCGCGCCGGCCCAGTTGTTCGATGTCCAACTCAAAACGCAGTCCGTGCCGTTCTTCCGCGATCTCGACGAGCAGGCTCGCACTATGCTTCAGGCGACCGAGCTTCCGCTGCCGTCCGCACGGCTCAAGCTCGACGAAGGACCGACCCGCGACCTCGCCGAGCAGGTCGTCCGCGACGCGGGCCTTGAGTGGCGCGAGCTGCGCGTGAAGTACCCGCGCGACAGTTTCTTCTCGAAAGGCTCGCGCAGCGCGGTCATCGTCCCTCAGGACATGACGGCCGCAGGCTCAAGCGACGATCTGCACGCCGGCCGAGAGAAGCTGTCACTCCGCTTCGTGTTGCCGCGGGGGGCATATGCAACGATTGTGGTGAAGCGGCTGATGGAGGATCATGGCTAACGACGCAATCCAGATTCCTGACGTGTCTCCGGTTTACGGACCGACGATTGTCCGAAGGGAAAGGCGACGCAATATGGGGTGCTGCTTGCAGGTCTATCTGGTACCGAAAGACCTGATCCTTCGCTTTCCAGGCTGCGGCGACGTGAAGTTGCTCCGAGAATGCCTCGGCGCTCTGCGCGAGCAGCTTGCCGAATGGGACGAAGACTGCAGGGACGAGGACAACGAGGACGAAATCACGCACGAACAGGCGTTCCGCGAGCTGTTTTCCGGTGTGTTCACCGCCGATTACGACGGCGCGCCCTATGGATCCGCGTTCGAGGCGCTGTGCCGGTGCCTGGGCCGAATGTTGCCCAATGCAAGCTTCGCCCCCTGTCGACTGGAGTGGTTCGAGCAACTCGACGGATACCTGGAGTCGGAGCGCGTTCCGTTGCGGCTGAGTGACCTCATCTTTCGACCTCCGATCGAGATCCCGCGTCCCGGCGAGCAGCCGTTGATCGGGCATTGGACGCACGCGGACATCGTCGAGGCGGTGGGGCCGCTGGCGAACGTCGCCGCGACTGCGTCCGATCCGGACGTTGCCGAGGCATTGACCATGGTCGCCGATTGGTGCCGGGTCCTGACCAAGAGCCCGGGGCGCATGATCGTGGGGTTCTTTGCGTAATAAGCACCTCCGTCCGCAGCCTCTCACCCGTTCCATCCATCAACGGTTCCTGATACGCTGATCATCATAACCCTCTGAACCGGGGGCTGACGCCGCCCGGCTCGCCGATGGAATTTCCGTTCCGGAGACTCTCATGCGTTCGAATCGCCGCGATTTTCTGAAGTCCGCCGCTGCTGCCGGGTTCGCCACATTTGTGATCGGCGGGACGAAGGCCAGCCGGCAGGTGCTGGGAGCGAATGAACGCATCCGCGTGGCGGTCTGCGGCATCAATGGCCGGGGGCAGTCGCACATCGGCGGGTTCAGCGACGTCGAGGGGGTCGAGGTGGCGATGCTCGTCGATCCCGACAGCCGGTTGTTCGGGCTGACGGAAAAGGCGCACGGTCTCAAGGCCGTCCAGGACGCACGGTACGCGTTCGACGATCCGAACATCGATGTCGTTTCGGTCGCGACTCCCAACCACTGGCATTCGCTGTTGACCATCCGCGCGTGCCAGGCGGGGAAGGACGTGTACGTCGAGAAGCCGCTGAGCCACAACATCTTTGAGGGCCGGAAGTGCGTCGAGGCGGCGCGGCATTACAACCGCATGGTGCAGCACGGCACGCAGAGCCGCAGCGACTCGACGTGGGCGCGGACGGTGGCCGCCGTACACTCCGAGAAATACGGCAAGCTGCTGGTCTCGAAGGGGTACTGTTGCAAGGCGCGGTGGAGCATTGGAACGAAGCCGACGAAGCCGGCGCCGGCGGAGCTGGACTTCAACATCTGGCTGGGACCGGCGCCGGAGCAGCCGTATCACGAGAACCTCGTGCACTACAACTGGCACTGGTTCTGGGATTTCGGCAACGGCGATACCGGCAATCAGGGGGTGCACCAGATGGATGTCGCCATGTGGGGCATCAAGAACGCCACGCTGCCGACGCGGGTGTGGAGCCTCGGCGGCCGGTTCGGCTACGAAGACCAGGGGCAGACGCCGAACACGCAGCTGACCGTGTTCGAGTACGGCGATGCCATCCTGCTGTTCGAGACGCGCGGCCTCGTCAAGAAGGACGAGGGCTTCGCCTTCGCTCCGAAAGTCACCAACGAGTTCTTCACGACCGAGGGCATGCTGTCGGACGGCAAGTTCTACCCGCGTGGCGGCGGCGAGCCGCAGCCGGTGGAACTTCCGGAAGAGCCGCACGTCACGCCGGGAGGTCCGTTCGGGAGCTTCATCACTGCGGTGCGCAGCAGGAAGGTCGAAGACCTCAATGCGGATGTCGAGATCGGCCACAACTCCAGCGCCTTGTGCCACCTGTCGAACATCTCGTACCGGCTGGGGAAGCAGGTGCCGTTCAGCGCCAGCTCGCAGTCGCTGGGAGACAACGCGCACGTTGTCGAATCGTTCGAGATGATCCGCGCCAACCTGCAGGGAGTCGGGGTGAAGCTGGAAGAGACGGAGTACCGCCTCGGCCGCGACCTCGCGTTCGACCCGGCGCAGGAGAAGTTCGTCGGCGACGACGAAGCGAACAAGCTGCTGACTCGCGAGTACCGCAAGGGCTTTGAAGTGCCGGCGACGATTGGTTGATCGTTGAACGATGTAACCACAGTCCCGGACGCGCGCCGCTCGCAGTGTCCGGGATTTTTTTTGCGCCTTCGCCATCAGGGAGGGTGGCACGCTCTGGCAAGGGCTTGACGCCCGTCGGTGCGAGGCCGAATGTCGGTTCGTTGACTATTCGCGCCCGGCGTGACCAGAATCAGAGCGCCCTTCGAGTTCGATCCCTTCTGCTGGCGACTCTTTCGACGCGCGATTGTTGCGGGGTCGCCACTTTGTCCTGCCGGAGTTCTTGCGTGTCAGCGCTCATCAAGTTTGTTCCTCTGCCCGTGCTGGCCGCGTTGTGGCCGTTGTGCATGGGTGGTTGTACTCCCGCTGCGGCTGAGCCCAAGCCCGAGCCGCCGAAGGTGACGGTCGCGCATCCGGAGCAGCGCGAGCTGGTCGACTTCGACGAGTACAACGGTTGGACCGAAGCATCGGCGACAGTCGAGGTCCGGGCGCGCGTGCGGGGTCACATCGACAAGGTGCACTTCACCGATGGGCAGTTCGTGCAGTCGGGCGACCTGCTGTTCGAACTCGACCCACGGCCGTTCCAGTCGGAAATCGATCGCGGACTGGAAGAGGTCGCCATCGCCGAGGCTCAGCATGAGGCGGCGCGGCGCGAAGAAGAACGGCAGCTCAGCCTGTTCGAGCAGAAGGCGGCCAAGCAAACCGATGTCGACCGTGCGATCGCGCAGCGGAAGACGTGGGATGCGCAGATCAACTCGGCGAAGGAGGAGGTCAAGCGCCGGGAACTCGAACTCAGTTACGCGCGGGTCACTGCTCCGATCAGCGGCAAGGTGAGCCGGGCGATGCTGACGGCCGGCAACCTGGTGAACGCCGGCGGCAGCGATCCGCTGCT
>JAEUIG010000594.1 GCA_016795125.1 Planctomycetaceae bacterium
AACTTGCCGGGCGGAGGGCAGATTCAGTTTGGAGGTGGGGGCGTCGCCGTGAACGTCGCGCCGGCCAATCCAGGCGAATTTGCGTATCGAGTCGCCGAGCCTGTCAACCAGTTGCGGGAGAGTCTCAAGCAACTGGGCCTCGCGATGCACAATTACCACGACGTGCACAACAGTTTTCCAGCCGCGGCAACCTACGGTCCCGACGGTCAGCCGCTGCTCAGCTGGCGCGTGGCGCTGCTGCCCTATCTCGGGCACACTGCGCTGTATCAGAAGTTCAAGCAGGATGAGCCGTGGGACAGCCCGCACAATCTCGCCTTGCTGGAACAGATGCCGGCCGTCTTCGACCTGGCCAGTCTCGGGAGTCAGGCACGCGGCGAGACGTACTTCCAGGTGTTCACCGGTCCGGGCACGGTGTTCTCCGGGAAGGACGGGCTGAGCATGCGTGAGATCCCGGACGGGACTTCCAATACGCTCATGATCGTCGAGGGCGCCACGCCCGTGCCCTGGTCCAAACCTGCGGATCTGGCGTATGACCCGCAGTCTCCCGTTCCACCGGTTGGGGGCGTCACACCCGATGGTTTCTACGTGGCCCTGTTTGATGGCAGTACGCGAATGATGTCGAAAGCAACCACGCAGGAGACGCTGCGTGCAATGGTCACCGCCAATGGGGGCGAACCGATCAACTGGTAGTCGCGACCGAGCAAATGAAAAGCGACCCGGACGCTGTGAAACGTCCGGGTCGCTGCGTTGAATACGAGTGCTGATTGCGCTCCCTGACGGTCGCGGCTCGTACGCGCTATTTCACGCGGACGAGCTTGATGAGGCGACCGGCGGTGTTCCAGTCCTGGACGTACAGGTTGCCTTCCGCGTCCCACGCGCTGCCGTGGGTGCCGCTGAAGACGCCTTCGACCCAGTCTTTCTGCTCGATGCCGAAGCTGTGTCCCTTGGCCGGGTCCGGGTTGAAGCCGAGCACCGCCATGATCACGTTCTCCTTGTTCAGGATCCACAACCGGCCGTGCAGGTCCGGCACGCTGACGTAGTCTCCCTGGACGATGGCCGAGGTCGGCATGCCGAGTCCGCTGGCGATGACGTCGATGAACTCGCCGTCGAGGCTGTAGTGCAGCAGGCGGCCGCGGTTGTTGTTGTGATCATCCAGGTGATTGCGGTCGCAGACGAGGATTCGCGGCGGATCGTAGCGGGTGTCGAGCGTCATGCCGTGAGCTGTGTGGAACTGACGCAGGCCGTCTCCCTTGACGCCGAAGTGCATCAGGTACTTGCCGGTCTTGTCGAACTTGAAGATGTGATCGCTCGCGTAGCCGTCGGACAGGAAGATGTCGCCATTCGGGCCGACAGTGATCGCCGTCGGCGCCCACTTCTCCAGCTTCAGTCCCGACTCCTGCGGGATCGCCAGCTTGAGGACGATCTCGCCGGTGTCGGCGCGGAACTTGATGCCTTCGCCCGCTTCGTTGCGCGCGGCGTAGATGAACTCGCCTTCCGCTTCATCACTGATCTTCATGTCGTGCATCTGCGTGTACTCGTCGCCGAGGAAGCGGCGAATGACCTTGCCGTCCGGGCTGAAGCAGAACACGCCGATCTTGGCGCTCGTGTAGATGTTGCCCGCCTTGTCGACGACGACTCCGCCGTGAGTTGGACCGAGGACGGACACTCCGTTCTCGTCCAGACCCCAGCCGGGGACGGTGTCAAACGTCATCAGGCCGCTGCCCATGCGGACGGGCTGTTGATCGGCAGCGATACCTGCTGCTGCAAATGTCAGAAACGCGGTGAGAGCCAGCGCGAGAGAGCGAATCATGGTGCGATTCTGTCCAGACGGTGACGAATCCGGGTGATCGCAGGCTGCCGGTTGCGTGAGGCAGCCTGCACGGAGAGACGAGGCGAATCGTCCACAGTCCGTCGTCTGGAGTCAATAGTCGCAACACCCCGCTGCCGTAGCCGACCCGCGCAGAGGTGCCGCTGGTATCGCCGGCGTTGAAGTGCGCACCCGCTCCGAATTGCGAGTGCCGAGAACCTCAGTGTCCCATCGTCCGCGCGATGCCGCGGGCGAATGGTGACGCCGGCTCGGATTCGCTGCGGTGCGTTGCCGACGGCCGCCGTGGGCGCACGGGACGCGCATGATTCTCAGCGCGTTGATCCGCCGGGCTGCCCGGGGTCGTGCGGGCGACCTGCTGGATCAGCGGCGGACTTGGCGTCCGCTGCGGCCTGACCGTGCGGCTTTCAGCAACTGGATGCGCGGTGGGGCGGGAGCGGTCGATTGCCGCGGGGTCCGATACCTGTCGTGCGATGGGCATTCTGCCGGCGGTCGCTCGCCTCTCCGCAATGGACGGGCCAGAAAGCCCATGCTGCGGCGTATCAACATCCACCAGCGAGCACGACGTGAGAGTGCACGCCGAAACGACGCACAATCCCGCCAGCCGCGTCCCGAAACGCAACAACTGCCGATCCATGGCCCCCTCCCGCCCGTATTGGCCCGAATTCCACGCAAGTTCCCTGGTAAACTCTTCGGACCGAACCGACCGTCACACACAGCAGGTTTGCGCAGTCCAGCATTGACTCCCCAGCTTGCCGCGCGACGGAATAACCGGCACGTTCTGACGGGACAAACAGGAGGCAACGGAGGAAACAGAGAGGTCGCGGGGATGACGGATTGACGTGAGCACGACGAGCGAACCGCAGAAGGCGCGAAGGAAAACGAACAGGGAATTCCTCGCCCAACACTGTTCGGCACTTAAAATGTCTGCTGTCGATTTGCGGCGGGCGAGATTCGCAGTATCCGCGCCGCAGGCAGCACGACCCCAGCGGGGTCGCAGAATGTAGCCGGGGGTT
>JAEUIG010000860.1 GCA_016795125.1 Planctomycetaceae bacterium
CGCCGAGGTCGGCCAATCGCTGCAGCTTCACCAGCAGCCGGTCGTTCAGCAGCTGTGTCGACAGGTGCAGCAGCAGGTCGGTGGAGTCCAGCGCGTACACTGGAACACCACAGAAACTGGCGGGGCGGCGTCGATCGAGGAGTTCGCCGGTGTCGAACCGGTACGGTTTGGCCGGGCCATAAGTTTCGCGGTGCAGGTCGACCTGCGTGGAGGCGGCGCCGGCGACTGCTGCGTTCGAGAACACGACCTGCTCCTTGGCCGCGAGCATGAACTCCTCGGTGTGGACTCCGGTGGCCGGTGCGAAGCCGGCGGCGAGCAGGGCGGAGCGGGCGGTCGCGTAATGCTCGGGGGCGACGAGCACGTCGACGTCGTGCAGCAGGCGTGCGTCGGGCGGATAGACCGCGGCGATCAGCGCGGCCCCCTTCATCAGCGCCCAGCGGAGACCTGCGGCGTTCCAGCTCGCGAAGACCGGCGCGAGGTGCGCGGCGATCGTCGTGCAGTTGGTGCGCGCGGCGATCCCCGCCAACCGGACGGATGTGCGCACTTCGTCCGGCAACGGGGACAATTCCCGCCGGGCGAGATTGAGGGCGACGGCCGGCAGCACCCAGTTGCGCGCGGCGAGCTGCAGCGCGCGATTCCAGTCGAATGCCGGCTGTCGCGACGCCTCGATCGCCGCGCTTAGCGTCGCGGGCGCCGGCTCGACATCGGACAGCCAGCAGACCAGTCGATGCTCCGGGTCAGTCGTCGACACGCCGGTGTTTCAGAAGCTGTCGATCGGCGGGCCGTCGATCGGTCCGCCATTGCCCCCGTCACGGATCGGCCCCGACTGTGCGAGCACCGCCGACGGCGCGGCGATCGACACGATGGCCGGAACCAGCGCCGCAACTGCGGCTTTGGTCAGGACGCGGCGGGACAGACGCTTTGGTTCATGCAGTGACGCCGTGGCCGACGCCACCAGGAGGTCCTTCTCGTAGAGCAAAGCGATGGCGTCATCGACGGCCGCTTCGTCCAGGCTGATGCCCGCACGCCGCGCTTCGTCGGCAATCCAGGCGGCGGTCTGCCGGCCGTCGCAGTGTTTCCAGACGAAAGCCGCACCGGCATTCAGGCAATGAGCGGTCTGCGTGCGCTGGTCGCAAATCACCAGCTCATCGCCGACCTGCTCAATGTGCATATCGCTCCGTCGATACTGAGGCAGCATAGGAATCCTTGGAACTCAGGTCAGGGGAAACCGAAAACGGCGCGTCCGATTCCGGCAGGTCCGCCGGCAGCTGGCGCGATCACGGGGTGCGAATGGGACCGTCCGAAAGCACGATAGCGCTGGCCGGGGAAGCGACCGAGACGATGGCCGGCACCAGGGCGGCGACAGCGGTCTTCGCCAGCGTGCGGCGGCTGATCCGCCAGCCTGCGGCGCGAGGTTCCGCGGCCGTTGCCAGCAACTGCTTCTCGGACAGCTCTTCAACGGTCTTGCGGACGTCGTTCTCAGTCAGCGGGCTGCCGGCCTGGCGAGCCTCGTCGGCAATCTGTGCGCAGGAATGTTCGCCGTCGCAGCGTTCCCAGACGAATGCGGCCGTGGCATTCAGGCTGTGTGCGGCATGGGTGCGGTGGTCGAACAGGACCAGGTCGTCGCCGACCTGTTCCACATGCAGTTCGTTGACTCGGGCTACGGGCAACATGAGATGGTCTCGCAGGATTGGATAAAAGACGGGGATCCGTAAAGTTGATCGCAGAAGTTCAGGATTTGCCGGGCAGCCTCAGCGGCGTCGCCGCGCGGTCCGGTCAGGCAGGCGGCGTTTCTCGCGACACGCGCCAGTACGGAGCCGACGCGGGCCGGTGCGCTCCGGGCCGCGACGGCATGTGCGAACATGCGCAACACGGTCTCTCCCGGCGTCAGTCGCCGTGGATCAAAGTTCGCACCCGGGCTGTATTGAGTGTCGACGATCAGGCCAACCGGCGTCGGATCCTCGGCGCTCGCCGCGCCGAAATCCGCCGGGAGTTTCTCAAGCCGGCCTGCCGATGTCCGCAGACGCAGCGGGCAGTGAAATGGATGCACCAGTCCGGAATCATCCAGAACGGCGAAGTCGTCGGACAAATACTCGGCGCCAGCGGACAGGAGTGCGGCTGTCAGCGTCGATTTCCCGGCGAACGAACGGCCCGGGAACAGGATCGCACGCTGGCGGTAGCGGACGACTCCGGCGTGCACGAAGACAAACGGCGACTGCTCGGCGACATGCAGCGTGACGACGGCGTCAAACTGCCAGTCCAGCGGGGAATCGGCGGGCAGATCGAGCGAGTGCGGACGCCCGTCGACCAGAAGCGACTCGGGCCGGCCGGCGTGATCGAAGTCGAGACGGAACGTCGTGCGAGGACGGTCGTCGTCGACGGTGACGCTTGGCGGCAGGTCGGAGAGCAGGGGCGCAAGCAGTTCCGGCCGGTTGGTTTCCAGACGGAAACCAACGCCGAAGGCTTCCAATGCTCGACGCCACTGCGACATAGCCCGGCCCATTGCGACGCACACCGCGAGGTCATGATGACGGATCGCGCGGCCGCGGGCAACAGTTTTACCGGTTTCGGCGGGAGTTTCGCGCCATTCGGCCAGCCACCCTCCCGGCGTCGAATTCCGTGCAAGCTCCTCCAGGGATGACTGCAGCTTGAGAGCTGACGGCTGCCGTTGTTACTCCGTGGTGGACGTGCCTGTTCCGGCCCGGAAGGCTTCGGACTTCGTGGCCTCGGTGAAGACATCAGTCCCGCCCGGGCCTTTGGAGCCGCTGACCTGCAAGTCGACCGCGACTTCGTTGGGACGGTCGGGAGAGATCGACGCCGTGAGCGGCGTCGACGTGAACGATCCGTAGCGCGTGGGGATCGGGCCGGGCGGCGGCGCCGACAGGCTGGAGCGGATCACGACCTTGTATTCTCCGGCCGCCGCTCCGTCATCGATGCCGTACGTGCCGAACACGACCTTGCCCTGGGCGTCGGCGGTTCCCATCACCGTCCGGGCCTTGGAGTTTGAATCGCGATCAACCGGCGCAAGCTCCACCACAACCGGGCCGAACGGCTTGCCGTCCATCCGCACCACTCCAGTGGCCGGATAGACCGGAACCTTGTCGATGGCGCCTTCGTTGGAACCGCACCCCGCCAAACCCAGCACCAGCAGACTCGCGAGTCCGCCGAACAATTGTCGAGAGGCCATGCACGAGACCTTATGTGAACGTTCGAGTGAAAACCTGTCGACGGACAAACCGGTCAACCTGATGCGGACGGCGCAGAGCACGTCCCGGACGCTGTCCGCGTCCGGGACGCAGCCACTGCACGTCTCTAGAAGTTCGAAGTCAGGTCGTTATGCCAGCCGGTGCAGATGCTGTTGTACGTGTTCCAGTCCATGTTTTCGCTGAGGAACCGCACAGCACCGTCGGCCATGAGACCATGGACGCCGCCTTCGTGGAAGCTGCTCAGTCCCGGCCATTCGCCGTTGATGCCGTGGACCGAGATGAACGTCGGGCCGTACATGTGCGGGCCGGCGCGGAACCAGCCTGTGATCGGGCTGCTGCCGTCCGGATGCGTATATGCCGGCTCGGCGCCGGGAGCAGGTCCAACAACTTCACCACCTTCGTTCAGCGCTTTGGCGAACGTGGCCCCGACAAACGCAGCGCGGTACACAGACTCGCCGCGGCCCAGCCGATGCCGGCCGACACCGTTACGGAATTCCAGGCCGCCCACCGGATACACGAAGCCGACGCGATCCACTTCGCCCACGGCCAGCGTGGTCGAAGTCCCGTCCGTCAACTGACCGATCGGCACCCACGCCTGCGGGTCAAACACGCCGCCGCTCACGCCGCTGCCCGGTCCCCCCTGGTGCATGCCGCGGCTCCACCAGTCGTAGCCGTTGCACCCGGCATAGGCGGTCGTCGATACGCCCCAGGTGTCGCGGATCGGGACAATGCCGCTGCCGTCGGACGGGCAGGAGAGCACCGCCAGCTGCTGAGCCAGGTGCGGCTGGCCCCACGCCCGCGTGTTGTAGTTGACCGTGTTGAACAGCGGCTGCTGATCGAGATAGGGCAGCAGCGCTGTGAGCCACGTGTGATGGTATGGCCCATAGATGTTGTTGCCGAGGTGCAGGCCCCAGATGCAACTGGTCGGAAACCTTTGATACACATCGTGGTAATTGTGCAGCGCCAACCCGAGCTGCTTCAGGTTGTTCTTGCACTGCGTCCGGCGAGCCGCCTCGCGCGCCTGCTGGACGGCCGGGAGCAGCAATGCAATCAGGATTGCGATGATCGCAATCACCACCAGAAGTTCGATGAGTGTAAACCCGCGACGTGGACTTTTCATAACGAGCACCTGGAAATGAAAGGAAGAAACCCGTTCGGGATGTTCCCTGACACAGAGAACCCCGTGCGCCGTCGCGCGGCGCCGCATGCAGTCCGATCAGAAAAAACTGCCTGAAGAAACTGAGAATCTGAGTCTTGCCATATCAGGCCATGACAATCCGAAAAAAACTCGAATTCCGTGGGAACTCATTCAGCACGAATTCGTCCGAATAATCGGCAGTCACCAGCGAATCGATGTCAGAAGCGAGGCAGGTTTCCGCGGCGCGCAGCCAGCAGATGTGGGGCTGTACCGACCAACGCGCCGAGAGACGGCGCAGGGCATCTGCGTCGCCGTCGTTCACCTGCGCCACGTTTACGACGGCGAGTCCTGGACGCGGGTCCCCACTTCAACCAGCGCGCGCGTGCCTTCGCGACGCGAGCGCTGTTTGCTCTTGAAATCGGGAACCGAGCCTGAGAGAAGAATCAGAGAACGATTCTAAACCGGTTCTTTGCGCTGTCAATCAGGCGTCGCCGCCACGCCTTATGAATTAATCGCAAAATCCTCAACTGCAGCAGGATTAAGCAGCAGCCGCTGCGAGTGCTGCAGGGCGCAGCGCGCGATCTCCCTCTCATCTCCGGCAGTCACCTTGCCGGGCATCGCGCAAGCAGATATGAATGCGTATGCAGCCCCACCGATTCCGTCCACCGGGATCAATACGCACCCGCCGAGTGAATTCCCCGCATGCCGATGCCCTCCGCTCTGCAATTGAATCCGGCCCGCGTCGACTGGTCCACGCCGGGCTATCTCGTCGATCGCCGGACCGCACTGCAGGTGGGAGCGGCCGGCGTCGTCGGCACCACGCTGCCATTCGCCGCCGGTCCGGCGGCGGCCGCCACCGGTTCCGGGCGTGCAAAATCTGTCCTGTTAGTGGTTTGCAGCGGCGGGCCCAGCCAGCTTGAGGTCTGGGATCCGAAGCCGTCGGCTCCGGTCGAGGTCCGCGGTGATTTCTCAGCCATCAGCACTGCGGCCTCCGGCGTGATGATTGGCGAGCACATGCCGCGCTTGGCTCAACAGCTGGGCCGGTGGTCGATCCTCCGGACCCTCAAGCATGTCGAAGGCAACCACCTGCTGGCGATGCACGTCGCACTGACAGGCCGGCCGACCCCGATCCCGCGGAGCACGGCGAGCGATCTGGACCGGGTCGAGTCGCGACACGATTTCCCGAATTTTGCCGCGGCCCTGGATTTCGTCCGGCCGCGAACCGACGGCATCCCGACGGGCGTCACGCTGCCCAACTACTTCATCGAAGGCCCGCTGACGTGGCCCGGCCAGCACGCGGGTTTCCTCGGAGCTCGGCACGATCCGTGGCAGATCAACCAGGACCCGAACGATCCCAAGTTCAAAGTCGACGTTCTCAACCTCCCGGCCGACGTCGCCGCGCCGCGCCTGGTTTCGCGCCGGTCCCTGCTGGAATCGGTGAATCACTCGGCAGCGGGACTCGCGACCGCGCGGACCACCGCCCTGGGTGAGCAGTACGACGTCGCGTTCTCGCTGCTCAGTTCCGATCGTGTGGCAAAGGCCTTTGACATCCAGCAGGAGTCTCCGGAGACCCGCGACCGGTACGGTCGCCACAAGTTCGGCCAGTCGCTGCTGCTGGCGCGACGACTCGTCGAGGCCGGCGTCCCGCTGGTGCAGGCCGCCATGGGGATCGTCCAGACGTGGGACACGCACGTCGACAACTGGGGCCGGCTCAAGTCGAACCTCCTTCCGCCACTCGACCAGGGACTTGCCGCGCTGATGGACGACCTGACCGAGCGCGGCCTGCTCGACGAGACGCTGGTGATCGTGATGGGAGAATTCGGCCGTACGCCGAAAGTGTCAACGCTCCCAGGCCAGACCGTTCCCGGCCGCGACCATTGGCCATACGCCTACTCGGCCCTGTTCGCCGGCGCCGGCGTGCGCGGCGGGCAGGTGATCGGCCAGACCGACGCATCGGCTGCATACCCGGTCTCTCGCGCCTGGAGTCCGGCGGACGTCTGCACGACGATCTTCGATGCGCTCGGCGTCAGCCACGACGCCGCCATCATGGATCCGCTCGGCCGTCCGAACCATCTGCTGAACGGCGAGGTCATCGAACCGCTCTACAGCGGCAGGAATGCATAAGTTGGAGTTCTGACTTCAGCCTGCCCGGCGCGGTTGTTGTTCTCCAACTCCGTTCTGTAACGCGATCCCAGGCTCTGCTGCGCGTCGGTGTTCTTCGTTGCGACGCGTCTTCGTCGATGGCCGTCGCAGTCGGACTCCGGCCAGTTCGTATCCATTCCGCGGCGGACTTAAACCGCACGCTGGACACCCGGTCGCTCAATATCGACACTCGACCTGACGCTCTTTGTCGAACCCTCCTGGATGTACCCACCATGCTCAAGACTCATGTTCGACCCGTCACGACGTTGACGCTTGTGGCGCCGCTCTTGTCGTTCCTCGTTCTCGCTGCCGTCGTTGTGGATACGACTTCAATCTTCGCGGCTGAGCTTCGCGCCGGCGCTGCCAAGGTCGACATTTCGCATCCCGATCAGCCGGTCAGCGGGACGATGTACTCACGGGCAATCGTTCTCACCGATGGCGAGACGACCGTCGCCCTGATCG